>CAMLER010000127.1 GCA_946478915.1 uncultured Chryseolinea sp. | reverse complement strand
CTTCCCAAAGGTCTGCAGTCAAGCATTCAGGAAAAAGGAGTCAATCTATCGGGTGGTCAAAAGCAACGGCTGGCTCTGGCGCGTGGTATCCTCGCAGCGAAAAGCAGCGATATTATTCTACTTGATGAGCCAACGAGTAGTGTCGACTCAAAGACGGAGAACCAGATCTATGAAAAGTTGTTTGAGGAATACAGCAACAAGGTGATAGTATCAAGCCTTCACAGACTTTATATGCTTACGCATTTCGATTACATCTATGTGCTTCAGCACGGAAGTATCGTCGACCAGGGTACTTATGCTGAACTGCTATCTAAAAGCCTCATCTTCCAGGAGCTTTGGCGTCATCAGCAAGAGAAAAAAGATGCAGTTGGGTCCTAGTTATCCGTTATCCGTTATCCGTTATCCGTTATCCGTTATTCGTTATTCGTTATTCGTTGCACTTGCTGATAGCTACCACCTGATAACTAAAGGAAGAACATGAAAGGGAGAGTTATTATAGACTAAAATAGTCGGCTGCTGCTACCGATTATATCAGCTTTTATCAGCTTTCTTTTCGTCTTGTTTCACCTTTCTGAAATCGATATAGCCCAACGCCGCGACGAATCCTATAAGGACGGCCACGATTGCAATAAAAATGCTTACACCATCACCTGTATATTGCTGAAACATAATTGAATTATTTAGTGGTCAAATTTAGGATCTTAGCAGGAAATGTGAAACTTTTTCCCGCATTACTTGACGTGGAAGTATGATTATGCCGTAAAAAACTAAAACCTCAAGAATCCAATATAAGCCAATTAACAACCTTGGGGCACGCTAAGGGAGACAGACACGGATAACGAATAACGGTTAACGGATAACGGTTAACGAATTAAGCAACGCTCCTCTTCCTCTTAATAATCTTCTTCTTTGACAGGTACGCAAGATTTAGTCCACCAAGAATAAGGAACGCCACAAGAATGATTATAATAATAAATAACCGGCTATTATAGAGCTCCAGCTTGGTGATTTCACTCTCCTGCCTAAGCATGTCAAATTCTTTTTCTTTTTCCTGAAAGTCGATCACCATTTCCATCTGCGCAATCTTTTTGGTGCTCTCCTCTCCATACATTTTTTCCCGCGCCTGATCATACTTTACCTGCATATCATAAGCAGACTTCCAATTGCCTTGGGTAGCAAAATTTTCAGCAAAGGCTTTATAGATTGATGGAAGAAACGAATACGCCTGCAATTCCTCACTTAATTTTTCCGCCTCTTCTAAATATTGGAGCGCCGGTGATGGCTGTTTCGCTTTCGCATAAGTAATACCGAGATTCGCTATGGCATTCAATGCACCCAGGCGATCATTTGTCTCGCGCTCTATTACTAAAGCTTCTTCATAATGTGCTACTGCCCGCTGAAAATTGCCCTGCCGGAAATATATGTTGCCTAGATTCAACAAAGGATCCGCGAACTTCCTTCCACTCTTTTTACTTAGTTGCGATGCTTCAGTAAAATACCGGGCGGCGTTTTCGAGCTCGTTTATCTCACTGTGAAGGTTACCAAGGTTGTTCATTGAACCGACAATCCGATCGTCGTCTTTCAACTCAACGAACAGGTTATACGATTCCTCCAGATATTTCATAGCCTGCGCATAGTCCCTCTTTATCGAGTATATGGTTGAGATGTTATTTTTTGTGCTGGCAATTCCCTCTTTGTTTTGCAGCGTTTCATATATCTTCAATGATATTATGTAGTATTCCAGTGCCTTATCAAATGCTCCCTGATTTCTGTAAACGATCCCAAGATTATTGTAGGACGCCGCCATTCCGCGTTGATCATTGATTTCCGTCGCCAGGTTTAATGCCTCACGCGTATAGCTGAGTGCCTTGACTGGATCGCTGTGCAGGTTTGCACGAAAGAGTTCATTAAGTGTCTTGACCCTGCGGTCGTTTTTTGTAGTGTCCAATACAGCCTGCAGACTGTCAATTCCCTGACTCTGACAAATTGAGCAATACACAAGAAGAAGAAAGAGAAGTGAAAATCCTTTTATGAACATAAGGCCAATAATGACGAAGTTAAAATTAACAACTATTCTTCAGAAAGTTCACAGTTTTGCAGTTAATGGCCCCATTTCTCAAAATGTAATGGGGCTTTAGTGTCCGAAATTAAAGCGCTAAACTTATGTTATGAAACGCCGCTATATTTTTATCCTGCTGATCTTAGCAATGGCATGTTCCGGACCTGATCAGCCTACAACGTTCATCCTCATCAGGCATGCCGAAAAAGCTAATGATGGAACCGAAAACCCGGACCTCACGACTGAAGGAAAAGAAAGAGCTCGTCGACTTTCGGAATTACTAAAAGATACAGAGGTAGCAGCCATCTATGCAACGAACTTTAAGCGGACCCATCAGACGGTTGAACCATTGGCTGCCGAAAAGAAAATTATGGTGCGGCATTATGAGGCCTTCAAAGCGGAAGAAATTGAAAAAATGCTTGACGCGCATCAAGGTGGGACCATTGTGGTGTGCGGCCATACCAACAACATTCCATGGACAGCCAACCTTTTGACGGGCACCGACGACCTGCAAGAGTATGACGAATCCCAGTATGGAATTTTCCTAATCGTTACCGTAGTCAAGAAGGGTTCAAACGCCCGGGTGTTGAGACTTAACTATTAGGCCTATTTGTCAGGTTAGAAAAAAGGAATAGGGAATAAGGAAGGGCTCTGTTTACCCTTAATTCTATCTCCTATTCCTTAATCCCCCCTTGAACTGGACAAATTACGACCAGCTTGGGCAACCCAATCCTTCAAATCATTTCGTCTTCTTCAAACGTTATGTATTAAAATTTTTAGCATGCCATTGCTTGAGTTCAACGAAAGGGGCATTTATTGCCGCCACGCAGACGTCTATTTAGATCCCTGGAAGCCAGTGCCCCGTGCACTTATTTCACACGGACATTCGGATCACGCGCGATGGGGCCATGAGAAATACCTCTGTACAGAATCTGCCGCGCCGGTTATTCGCTACCGACTCCAACTAAGCGACAATTTACAATCGGTCAAATATGGTGAGGTAATCAGAATCAATGATGTGCAATTTTCATTTCATCCTGCCGGCCATATTCCCGGGTCAGCGCAGATTAGAGTAGAGCACAATGGAGAGGTGTGGGTTTTTTCCGGCGATTATAAACTTCAAGACGATGGACTCGCAGAACCGTTCGAACCCATCAGGTGTCATGCATTTATTTCTGAGTCGACATTCGGTCTGCCAATCTATAAATGGAAACCATCAACGGATGTTTTCGACGATATCAACAGATGGTGGAAAAAGAATCAAAATGATGGAAAGGTTTCTGTTGTAGCAGGTTATTCATTAGGCAAAGCCCAGCGCATACTGACCAACGTCGACCCCGCGATCGGAAGAATTTTTGTTCATGGAGCAGTGGACAATATCAACAATATTTTCCGGTCGCAGCAATTGAATCTCCCCGAAACAATTCGGGTAACGCCTGATATGAAACGCAAGGATTTCGATGGTGCGCTTGTGGTTTGTCCGCCATCTGCAGTAGGCTCACCGTGGTTAAGAAGATTTGATCCTTACTCGCTTGGCATTGCGTCCGGGTGGATGAGCCTTCGCGGCGCCCGGCGTCGTAGAGGCGCCGATCGGGGCTTTATTTTATCAGATCATGCGGATTGGCACGACCTGAATATTGCTGTGCGAGAGACAGGTGCAGAACGCGTTTTTATTACCCACGGCTACAGCGATATTTTTGCCAGGTGGCTTTCAGAAAAAGGCCTCGATGCAAAAGTCGTGAGAACGCAATACGAAGGTGAATTGAGCGAGATAATCGAAGGTGGCAGTTCTGAAGCAGTAGTAGACGGCACAACAGAGAACACCGCATGAAAGAATTTGCCGAATTATTCACATCTCTTGATCAGACGACAAAAACACTTGACAAAATCAAAGCGTTGGTTGCATACTTTGAGATTGCCAACGACAGGGATAAGCTTTGGGCTATCGCACTGTTGTCACATCGCCGGCCCAAACGTTCTGTAAATGCAACATTGCTCGGGCTTTGGGCCAGCGAGCTGGCGGGTCTCCCCGACTGGCTGTTTGATGAGAGTCATCATGTGGTAGGCGACCTCGCTGAAACTATTTCGCTGGTTTTGCCTCCGCCTGATTTGATTTCTTCCGAATCGCTGACCCACTGGATTGAATTCATCATTTCCCTGGAACCCCTTAGCGTTGAGCAGAAAAAGGAGCGCATCTTATGGGCGTGGCAACGGCTGGAACCCGTTCAGCGGTTTGTCTTTAACAAGTTGATCACGGGGGGATTTCGGATTGGTGTATCACAGCAATTGATGGTGAAGGCGCTGGCGAAACATGCTGAGGTAAAGGAAAATGTAATCGCTCACCGACTGATGGGAAACTGGTCACCCGCATTCAGCAATTTTCAGGAGCTGGTATTGTCGGAGGATACATTGGATCTGTCGAGACCGTATCCATTTTACCTAGCCTATGCGTTGGAAGGTGATGTCAGTGAACTGGGTGAGATAGAAGACTGGCAGGCGGAATGGAAATGGGATGGTATCCGTGGACAGGCCATCGTACGGGAAAGAGAATTATTTGTTTGGTCAAGGGGGGAGGAATTGGTTACCGACAAATATCCTGAATTTGTTGTGCTGCGCGATCTCCTGCCAGACGGTACCGTGCTCGATGGTGAAATACTTCCCTTTCAAAATGATGAGCCTTTACCGTTCAGCAAACTGCAAACGCGCATCGGGCGAAAAGTGTTGAACCAGAAACTGCTAAGGGAAGTACCCGTCGCCTTTGTAGCATATGATCTTTTGGAATGGGAGGGTGTGGATATAAGGGACTGGCCGTTAGTCGAGAGACGCAGGCAGCTCGCAACGATATGTGCGACCCCCAGCGCCGTCCTAAGGTTGTCGCCTACCGTAACCGTTGATAGTTGGGAATCGCTGGCCCGGGAAAGAACGCGTGCACGCGAATTATACAGTGAAGGGATAATGTTAAAGAAAAAAGACTCCGTATATCGGGACGGTCGGCGTCGAGGAGATTGGTGGAAATGGAAAATTGATCCGTACACCATTGACGCTGTAATGATTTATGCAATGAGTGGTCATGGGCGAAGGGCCAACCTCTATACGGATTACACCTTTGCTGTTTGGAGAGATGGAACGCTCGTACCTTTCACGAAAGCGTACAGTGGTCTGACCGATGAAGAGATCAGAGCGGTCGATCGATGGGTAAAACAAAACACGATAGAAAAGTTCGGTCCTGTAAGAAGTGTCAAGCCCGAGCTGGTGTTTGAAATTGCTTTTGAAGGGATAGCAAAGTCGACGCGTCATAAGGCCGGAGTCGCATTGAGATTTCCGAGAATTCATCGGTGGAGGAAGGACAAGCCCATTCAGGAGGCGAACACGCTTGATGATCTTTTGAAGCTTCTTGAATAAGTCTGTTGGAGAGTGACGCAGGGTTCATTTGGCTGAACGCATAACGCGGAAAGCAGAACGCCTGACTGTGCGATTTGAAAGTGTGTCCATTTGGACGGTGATTTTCCATCGCACCCCACTTGGAAGATTTCCTCAATAACGGGTAGTATAGAGAACAGGATGTAGTTTCATGTCGTTGCAGAACACTGCCCGAGCATTTGGGTTCTGCTCTCGGCTTAAGCTCTAACAAAGCTGTCTGCTAACAGCTGAAGGCAAAAAGCAGGAAGCAAAATGCTAGCGAGTGCAATTTGAAACGTGTTGCTTCCCTTCCCGGACAACATATTTCCGAGTCTATGTTACAACAATGTTCCATAAGAAAAGGCGTACCGCCCGAGTGTTTTGCTTTTTGCTTTTTGCGTTTCGCGTTCCGCCATCCAACCTTACATCCCTCCCATACATCCACCCCTAACTTTTATTCAAACCAACCGAATCTTTTAGCTAAATTTATTTCATGGTACGGCTGCTGTTTCTAAGTATGGCATTCGTGGTGTTAAGCGTCACGGCCCGCGCACAACATTATGAGGACGAGATCCGGAAAAGTATTTTTTTCGGAGGAGGAAGTTATTACATCGACGAGAATCAGATCAAGGAACTATATCATTGGCTCGATTCCATTCCGAACCTTCTTGAAAAATTCGATATCCATTTGATCAGCCATACCGATCCTATCGGTGGAAAAGAATACAACGAATGGTTGTCCAAAATGCGCAGCCAGGCCGTTGAACAGGTCATCCTGAAACGCGGCGACATCAACGAAAGAAAAATTTCCATCAAAGATTGGGGACTCGACAATCCTGTTTACAGCAATCAAACCTTCCAGGGAATGCAGATGAACCGCCGGGTGGATGTGATTCTTTACCCTATTGTTTTTTAAGAGGTAATCGGTGATCAGGTGATCGGGTAATCGGTACCGATAGCTTCGGGATCCGGTCGCTCGAAGCTAAGTGACGCAGATTAATAATTCATTTTTTAGTTTTAAGCGTATTAACCGGCGAGACAGAAACTGATTACCTGATCACCTGACCCCCTTTACATTACCTTCCTCACTGGCTTACCCCATGAAGACTGACACCGATTACTTGATCACCCGATTACCGATCACCTACCGATCACCTGACTCCCCGCCCGAAACCGGACACCAATTTGCACAAGCGGACGAATCCTTTTAAACTGCCATCACAAATCACCGGTGTCTTAGCCTTCCGGGGCCTTGGCATTATTGTTGGCATCAAGCCCATCCAAGGGGTAAAACCGCCGGTTAACAACCCTAATAATCATGATTAAATTACAGGACATCGACAAGTACGTGGACTCACGTTTTCAGCGCACTTTTGTTTTAAAAGGCGTAAATCTTCAAGTAGAACAAGGTGAATTTGTCACCATCATGGGTCCCAGTGGCGCCGGGAAATCGACCCTTATGAATATCATCGGGATGCTCGACGAGCCTTCTGCCGGCGAATATTACTTCTTTGACGAGCCCGTTCATAAAATGAAGGAAAAGCAGAAATCAGATATGCATAAAAATTATATCGGTTTCATTTTCCAGGCTTATCACCTCATCGATGAATTGACTGTATACGAAAACATTGAGACTCCCCTGCTTTATAAAGGCGTGAGCGGCGCGCAGCGCAAAAGCATGGTAGCGGAAATGCTCGACCGTTTTAATATGGTTGCGAAAAAGGACCTTTTTCCCGAACAATTAAGCGGTGGCCAGCAACAATTGGTTGGTGTAGCACGGGCAATTGTCGGACAACCGAAATTATTGCTTGCCGATGAGCCTACAGGAAACCTGCACTCTGACCAGGGCCGTCAGATCATGGAGATATTTAAGAAACTTAATGACGAAGGAATCACCATCATCCAGGTAACGCACTCCGAAGAAAATGCGCGATACGGCAAACGTATCATTCAGGTTGCGGATGGCGCAGTGGTTGAGGATGGCGTTGTAGCAGAAAGAATTTAAAACTGATATGAAGAGAGTAGCAGCAACATTTTTGATTTTATTAAGCTTGACGACGGGTCTGCTTGCGCAGACAAATGAAAAAGCAACCTTAACATTTAAGGAGGCGGTAAAAATTGGTCTGGAGAACAATGTTACTCTGAATCAGCAAAAAAATCAGTTGAACTACACGCAAACCAACAAAACTTCATCCTTGCTCCAACTCGGACCTTCCATTGATGCGAGCTTGAATGCATATCGCAACGACGGAAATTCATTCAACCAACAGGAAGGTAGAGTGGTGAATGGTAAAATCGATTACGTTAATGGTTCAATCGATGCGAGCATTCCTGTTTTCAATGGATTCAATGTATTGAACCAATATCGTCAGGCCAACAGCCAAAATGAAGCGCAGCTACATCTCGTAGCTCAATCTTCACAGGATGTCATCCGCGACATTGCCAACCAATATCTCACCTGCCTGCTGGACCAGGAACTTATAAAGATAGCTGAAGAGAATGTGAGCACTCAGCAGATGCAATATGATCAGATCAAAGCGCAGGTAGATGTCGGCAGTAAAGCGGAAGCGGACCTTTTTAACCAGGAATATCAGTTAAAAAATGCGGAGCTGCTATTAGTCAGGGCCCGGATAAAATTGAGAAATGATTTAGCAACGCTTGCCTTAACACTTCAGATTGATCCGGGTGTCTATTTCGAAGTTGCCCAGGTGGATTGGGACATCAATGAACTGGCGGCAGATAGTCTTTCGATCCCCGAGCTGTATACCGTTGCGAAAGAACGGAGAAGTGATTTGAAAAGAGCTGACTATGCGGAGAAGGCGGCACGGTTCGGCTATGCGTCGTTAAAGGGTAGATATTTCCCTAGTATTTACGCAGGCGCGTCATATGGCTCCCGCTATAATTATATCTATGGCGAATCCAACCGCTCATTTGACGAACAGTTCAGAAACGACAACACCCAATTTGGGTATGGACTTAGTATGACAATTCCAATTTTCTACGGCATGCGATACAGATCGCAGGCAGCCCTTTCAAAAGCTACGTACGAGAATGCAAAACTCCTGGAAAAAGACACTGAGGTAAAAGTTAAGTCCCAGGTAATTAGTGCCCATCAAAATTTCAGGGATGCAAAATCCAATTATGATGCCTCTGCTGCTCAATTAAGGGCCGCCGAATTGACCTATCAGACGGAAAAGGAAAGATATGACCTCGGTATTTCCAGCATGGTCCAACTTTCGACAACTAACCAGGACTACATTAAGGCAAAAGGCGATTTTCAAAACGCTAAGTACACTTTAATGTTTCAAAAACTACTGATTAACTATGCTATTGGAACCTTGAAGATCGAGGATATTCCTTAGTCTTTGGGAACCTAAACGGTCCATTACGCCGGCCTTTAGGTGCGGGTCATAAATTGAAATCCGATAGCGTCATGATCTTTCTTTGCGTCTTTATGCTTCTTTGGTGATCTTCGTGACCGGTCATTTCCGAGGCGCGGTCTAATCGACGTAAACTCCGAATGCCTTTGTCAGTAAACACCATTCCTGGACCAAATTATAACCGAAATTAGCGCATCTCCGACCTTTTCCCTACCTTTGCACCCCGTTCGTTTGAACGGATCGCGCCGGGAGGCGTGATCAATGTTTAACCAAATTTGTAGCATGCGGCCCGATTGCTACATGTATTAAAGGGCACTTATAATGGCAAAAGCTCATAAACCAGGCGAAAGACCCAGAAAGGTTGTTGAATCAGAAGAGTCCAAAGCCGCCGCCAAAAAAGCTAAAGAGGACAAGGTTGACAAGATTGAAATCGATGAAGATGATCCGTTAGCCGAGATCAAATCCCTCCAAAAAGAAGAAATAGCCACAGAAGCTATTCCAGTCTCCGAACTAAAAAAAGCAAGGTACGAAAAGCAGGTTCCAGGCGAATTTGACTTCGATGCATTTGCGTCAAAAGGTTTTGGAGAAGGTTATTCGAAAGACCAACGTGCCGACATGGAGAAATTATACTCCGGCACGGTAACATCGGTAGATACTGGTGAGGTTGTTAAAGGAACTGTCGTTGGTATTAATGATCGCGATGTTATCCTTAACATTGGATTCAAGTCAGATGGTTTGGTACCGCTGGCCGAATTCAAAGAAATGACCAA
The DNA here is from genome assembly GCA_946478915.1 of uncultured Chryseolinea sp. The sequence goes on along the minus strand of CAMLER010000127.1, from coordinate 669 downwards.
CCTGAAAATTGGTGATGTTGTTGACCTTTTTATCGAAGAGCGTGAAAACGCAATGGGTCAGCTTGTACTAAGCCGTCGCAAAGCGAAACTGGTGAAAGGTTGGGAATATGTACAAACCGCGCTGGACAAAGACGAAGTCATCGAAGGATTTGTAAAACGCAGAACCAAAGGTGGACTTATTGTCGACGTATTTGGAATCGAAGCGTTCCTTCCAGGTTCACAAATCGATGTGAAACCTATTCGTGACTTTGATATTTATGTTAATAAGTCAATCGAAGTAAAAGTTGTTAAGATCAATTACACCAACGATAACGTTGTGGTATCGCACAAGGTATTGATCGAGAAAGATCTTGAGCAACAAAAAGCTGTTATCCTTACCAACCTTGAGAAAGGCCAGGTATTGGAAGGCGTGATCAAGAACATGACCAACTTCGGTGTATTCATCGATCTTGGTGGTGTTGACGGATTGCTCCACATCACAGATATCAGCTGGGGACGTATCAACCATCCTGAAGAAGTTCTCAAGCTTGATCAGACGGTTAAGGTAGTTGTTCTCGATTTCGATGGCGACAAGAAGAGAATCTCTCTCGGTATGAAGCAACTTACGCCTCACCCTTGGGATTCATTACCTGCAGAAATTCAGATTGGCTCTAAAGTAAAAGGCAGAAT
>CAMLER010000126.1 GCA_946478915.1 uncultured Chryseolinea sp. | reverse complement strand
ACCAAGCCCGTTCTTTGCTTTGAGGTTTCGACCGAACAATAGGACGCAACGGCCTGCCTGGACGTTCACCGCCTTTTGCCCTTCTTCTCGGCGTGTATTCGCCAGCATTGCTGGCTAATGACCGCTTCCTTGCGGTAACTCTTTTGCCGGGCTTCTTCTTTTGGCTAACTCTCTTCGATGGGGTTTTGAACCTTCCCTCCCGGCTCGTCGCTGGCTTGTCTCCTTTTGTATTCTGGGAAAAAGCCGGTATCGCCAGACTCATGATCAATAAAATTCCAATGATCCTGAGAACGGCAGAAAATGCAAGGATTTTATTGTTGTTCCGGGGGTTCAAAAAATAGGATTAGAAACAGGCTAAGATACGGAAAAATTGCGTTTTTATGACCAGATTGTACCATTCGGATGTAAAACGCTCGATTAACGGCGTTCTTTTACGAGGGATCAATAATTTATCAATTCTTCAATTTTGGCTCTCAACCGGCCTTTCGGCAGGAAATTCTGTTCCAGCGTTGGCGCAAAGGGAATGGGGGTATCAAGAGACCCCAAACGCATAACCGGCGCATCCAAAAACCTGAAGCAGTTTTCAGTTATCCAGGCGCTGATTTCCGCGCCGATCCCGCCTGTGAGCGAGTCTTCGTGCAGAATCAACACGCGATTTGTTTTTTGGACGAGGGTTGTCACGGCCTCCTTATCCCAGGGTAACAGCGTTCTTAGATCAAGGATGGCGGCATCAACCTGAGGTAATTCCGATAACACTTCTTTAGCCCAATGAACACCCATCCCATAGGTAATGATGGAAAGCTGCGTTCCCGGTCGGATCAGTTTGGCCTTTCCGATTTCGATCGTATAATATTCATCCGGGATCGATTCCTTTAAAGAACGATACATGAACTTGTGTTCAAAATACATGACAGGATTTGGATCTTCGATTGCGGCGCAAAGCAATCCTTTTGCGTCATAGGGTGTAGAGGGGTAAACAATTTTTAAACCTGGCGTATGAAAGAACCAGGCTTCATTGCTTTGCGAATGGAAAGGGCCGGCGGCCGTTCCTGCACCCGTAGGCATTCTGACAACTACATCAGCGTGCTGCCCCCAACGCCAGTGGGATTTTGCAAGATTATTTACGATCTGGTTGAAGCCTTCGGTAACAAAATCCGCGAATTGCATTTCAACCATCGCCTTCATTCCTTTGATTGAAAGACCGAGTCCGGCACCCACAATTGCTGATTCGCAGATGGGTGTGTTTCGTACTCTCTCTCTGCCAAATTTATTGACAAATCCTTCCGTAATTTTAAACACACCGCCGTACTCTGCAATGTCCTGTCCCATTAGCACGAGATTGTCAAATTTTTCCATGCTTTGACGCAGTGCATCTGAAATGGCATCTATATATCGTCGCTCCGATCTTTTGTCCGAAGAGGCTTCAGTAATAGTAAAGTCGAACGGCTTATATACGTCCGTTACTTCCGTGGCAGTGTCGGGCACAGGATAAGTCTCATTGCCTGCTAGCGCAATTCCATCTTCAATTTCTCTCTTGATTGTTGCCTTCAGTTCGCGAATGAAGTCATCGTCAATAACGCTATGGCTAAGCAAAAACTCTTCGTAATTCCGGATAGGATCTTTTTTGTCCCATTCCGCCATCAGCTCTTTGGGTACATATTTGGTTCCCGATGCTTCCTCGTGACCGCGCATCCGGAACGTACGGCACTCCAGCAGCACTGCCCGTGGACGACGGCGGATATCTTCCGCAAGTGATTGCACGGTATGATATACTTCCAGCACATTGTTTCCATCTATGCTTATACCTTCGATGCCGTAGCCTATACCCTTATCTGCAAAAGATTTGCACCTGAATTGTTCGTGGCTCGGCGTTGATAATCCATAGCCATTGTTTTCTATTACGAAAATGACAGGCAAATCCCAGACTGCTGCAACATTGACGGCCTCGTGGAAATCGCCTTCGCTAGTCCCGCCATCTCCGTTAAATACAACAGTGACTTTTGAGTTGCCTTTCAATTTGTCTGCAAGGGCAATGCCCACAGCGACACCGTTCTGCGGTCCAAGATGTGAGATCATGCCAACAATATGGTGTTCATTCGTACCGAAGTGAAATGACCGGTCGCGCCCTTTTGTATATCCCATCATGGTACCCTGCCATTGTGCGAAGAGCTTTTCAAACGGAAGTTTGCGCGAAGTGAACACTCCCAGATTGCGGTGCATTGGCAAAATATACTCGTGTTGGTCCAGGCCATGCGTTATTCCGACCGCTATCGCTTCCTGTCCAATGCCACTAAACCATTTGCTTATTTTATTTTGGCGAAGAAGGATCAACATTTTCTCTTCGATCATCCGCGGTTTGAGAATTGCAGCGTACAGATCTTTCAGCAAGCTGTCCGGATATTGTTTTCGGTCAAATTTCATATAGGCAACAGGGCAGCAAAGTTAAGGTAGTTTTCAATCCAACTTTATCACGATTTTTGGATTTCATCTGATTAAGTTAAGAGGACTCGAAAAACACGACACCTCGACAAGATAAGGTCTCCCTTTGTCAGGATCTAGATTCTCCTTTCAAAGCCGTTTGGCACCTTAATAGTCCGGCCCTAATTTTTTTACAATTTGTGGAAGGCACCTGTTAAAACTCTTTCAAAGTGTGCCTCCGCAAGGGAAAGCATCGGAAAGTATACTATTTTTGCCCCTTATGATTTTATTTAAGGAATTCGAACTTGATAATGGATTGAGGGTAATTGTTCATGAGGACCCTACAGTGCAGATCGCTGTAATGAACATTTTGTATGATGTTGGCTCACGCGATGAGCGTCCTGACAAAACTGGCTTCGCACATTTGTTTGAGCACTTGATGTTTGGAGGTTCTAAAAATATTCCAAATTACGACGAACCGCTTCAGCGTGTTGGCGGGGAAAATAATGCCTTTACCAATACCGACATTACAAATTACTATCTCACTGTACCGGCTTCGAACATAGAGACTGCTTTTTGGCTTGAAAGCGATCGCATGATGAGCTTATCATTCGATCCAAAAGTGTTGGAGGTACAGCGCAAAGTAGTCATTGAAGAATTCAAACAAAGGTATCTCAACCAGCCCTATGGTGATGTTTGGTTGAAACTTCGCCCGCTAGCCTACAAAGTTCACCCTTATCAGTGGGCCACAATAGGAAAAGACATCAGTGATATTGAACAGGCAACAATGGACGATGTGAAGGAGTTCTTTTTTAAATATTATGTGCCTGATAATGCAATTTTGGTGGTAGCTGGAAATGTCACGCTGGATCAGGTTAAAAGACTTTCAGAAAAATGGTTTGGTCCGATATCACCGGCCAAACCGAAGCGAGCACTACCAGTGGAGCCCAGGCAGCAAGGCAAACGAATTATGGATGTTCAGGCGAATGTACCAGCCAACGCTTTTTACAAAGCCTGGCATATGCCCGGTCGTTTTCACAAAGACTATCATGCCTTTGATCTTCTTAGCGATGTTTTGGGAAGAGGGCAATCGAGCAGACTTTATCAAAAGCTTGTGAAGGAGAAAGAGATATTCACATCAATATCATCCTTTCTCATGGGCACAATTGACCCGGGTCTTATTGTTGTCAGCGGACGAGTAAATAACGGGATTGAACTGAAAGACGCCGAGCAGGAGGTTGACAGTGTGATCAGCGAACTACGAGAGAATCATCTCAGAGATGAAGAACTTAATAAAGTTAAGAACCAGGCAGAATCGATTCTCGAGTTTGGTGAGGTTGAAGTAATAAATCGGGCAATGAACCTTGCTTTTGCAAAATTGTCGGGAGACGCAAACCTTGTAAATACGGAAGCGCGTAGTATCGAGCAGGTAACTTCCGACGATATTAAAAGGGTATCGAATGAGGTGTTGGTCGAATCGAATGCAAATGCGCTTTATTATCATTCCATAAAAAAATAATGCAAGCATGAAAGTGCGTGTAGGCATGGGGTTCGATGTTCATCAATTGACTGAAGGGAAAGATTTCCATTTGGGAGGAATAGCGCTCCCCGGCGCAACCAAAGGTGCTGTGGGGCACTCGGACGCCGACGTGCTGATACATGCGATATGTGATGCTTTGCTCGGTGCTGCTAACCTGCGGGATATTGGTTTCCACTTTTCCAATACCGATGAAAGATGGAAAGGTATGGATAGCAAATTTTTTCTGAAGGAAGTTACCCGTCTGTTAGCGGGGAAAGGATGGAAAATAGGTAATGTTGATTGTACTGTGTGTCTTGAAAAACCTAAGATAAATCCTCACATCGATGCTATGAAAAAAGTGCTTGCTCCCCTAATGAGTATCCTGGAGGATGATATTTCGATCAAAGCGACTACCAACGAAAAATTAGGTTACGTGGGGCGCGAAGAAGGTGTCTTTGCTTATGCGGTTGCTTTAATCCAGCATGATACGTGAGCATTGAGATCATCACCACAGGGGATGGATCGCATACGCTCCGAAATCAGGCATTGGGCGAAACGTACCATTCCGTGCATGGAGCAATCCAGGAGTCCGTGCACATATTTATCGAAAATGGATTTATGTCTTTTATTGGAAAAGACAAACCAGAGATTTCAATATTTGAAGTTGGCTTCGGTACAGGACTGAACGCCTTGCTGACATTGCAGCGCGCACGGAGTTACAAGCAGAAGGTGCTGTACACCACTATTGAACCGGATCCGCTGCCCGAGCGCATCTGGTCTGCTTTGAATTATGCGGAGGTCGTGAGCACCAGGGAAGAATACGATATTCTTCACCAGTCTCCCTGGCAAATAGGCACTGCGTTGGGTCCCTACTTTGAACTGTTGAAGGTCCGAACAACACTTCAGGACTACCGGCCCGACGGGCAATCATTCGATTTAATCTATTATGACGCTTTTGCGCCTTCAAAACAGCCCGAACTATGGCAATTACCCCTGCTGGAAAAAGTAGTAGCAGCCCTGAGACCTGACGGTGTTCTTGTAACTTATTGCGCTCAGGGTCAACTGAAGAGAAACTTGAGGATGCTATCGTTGCAGGTAGAGACACTGCAAGGACCTCCGGGGAAAAAGGAGATGATCCGGGCGAGAAAGGCGTAGTTTTTTACCTTTTTAAAAAAATGATGTTGAAATAACGATACGATAATGAAGTGAGATTGAATTTGTAAATATCTCAATCGTTTTCGTTGATTTTGCAAATATTTAAAATTGGCCATTTTGCAATCGTTACCACTTTATAATATTTAAACACGTTGGATTTATTTGTGAAAAGATTCAAAAAAACGGGACAAAACTGAACGAATGCAGAATTTCCTTCTGTTTGTTACGTAAATTCAAAACTCCATTTTGCCCTGAATGGAGCTTTTTTTAATTATTTAAACGACCAGACGATGAAAGAAAAAACCAGCCATGGTTTGTACACCCCTGAACTGGAACATGACGCTTGCGGTATTGGTTTTGTTGCCAATATCAATGGATCAAAAACGAACCAAAACGTTCGCGATGCGCTCTCTATGTTGGAAAATATGGAGCATCGGGGCGGAAAAGGCAGCAGTCCGAAGACGGGTGATGGAGCAGGAATTTTAATTCAATTACCACACGATTTTTTTGAAGAGGAATGTGGCAGGCTCGGGTTCAGATTACCGGCGGCCGGAAGCTATGGGGTAGGAATGGTATTTTTCCCCCGCGACAAGAAAGTGTTGAATTCTTGCCGTGAGGTACTTCGGAAAAATATAAAGGAATTGGGTCTTGAGCTGATTGGTTACCGGGTTGTTCCGGTCGATCACAGCGTTCCCGGACCCGGTGCGGTGGAAGTAGAGCCAGTAATTGAGCAGGTTTTTGTCAAGGCGAAGGACGAATCGATCGTCGGTACGGCTCTCGAACGCAAACTTTTTGTATTGAGAAACCACACTTCGCATGTGATTTCCAGGGACGTGAAGGGAAGCAACAATGAATTTTATATCACAAGTTTTTCTTCGAGGACGATTGTTTATAAAGGTCAGTTACGCACCGAGCAGCTGCGCGAATATTTTTACGATCTGCAGGATTCCAGACTGAAGACAGCACTTGCATTGGTGCACAGCAGGTTCTCCACTAATACATTTCCAAACTGGAAGCTGGCACAGCCTTTCAGGTTTATCGCCCACAATGGGGAGATCAACACGATCCGCGGTAATGTTAACAAGATGAAATCCAAAGAGGCGCTTTTCAAGTCGACCTTTTTTACGGATGAAGAATTAAAGATGCTCCTTCCGATAACCAGTCCTGATGGCTCCGATTCAGCCAACCTGGATGCTTTGGTTGAGATGTTGGTGTTGTCGGGTCGTTCGTTGCCTCACGTCCTCATGATGCTTGTTCCGGAAGCATGGCAGGACAACAAATTAATGGATCCTCATCGCAAGGCTTTTTATAAATATCATGCATCGATGATGGAGCCCTGGGATGGTCCGGCCGCTCTTGTGTTTACGGATGGTTCGCGTATAGGCGCAACGTTAGACCGAAACGGTCTTCGTCCACTTCGATATTGTGTCACGCGGTCCGGCAGGGTAATCGCTGCATCCGAGGCGGGAGCCTTGCAAATCGATCCAAAAGACGTTTTGGAAAAAGGGCGGATCACGCCAGGAAAAATGTTAATGGTAGATCTTGAATTGGGCAAGGTACTCGATGATGAAAAGGTGAAGCGCGCGGTTTACGAAGGCAAGGCATATTACAACTGGATCATTCAAAACCGCTTAAAACTAAGGCTCGAGCCCGAACAAGAATGGATCGAAACCTTTTTTGATGAAAAGACATTGGTTCAACGTCAGAACGCCTATGGTTATACCAGCGAAGACGTAAAAACCCTGATACTCCCAATGGCGGAAAAGGGCTATGAAGCCATAGGCTCCATGGGAGACGACACGCCGCAAGCCGTACTTTCCAAGGAAAGCCGGCACGTTTCTAATTACTTCAAACAACATTTTGCACAGGTAAGCAATCCGCCCATTGACCCGATTCGCGAGCGTCTGGTCATGTCGTTGTTTACCCGCGTTGGGTCAAGCTTAAACGTTTTGGACGAAACTCCGGAACACACGCGCCAGATACATATCTCGCAACCGGTTCTTTTAAACAGCGATCTTGAAAAATTCAAGCACCTGCAGGACCAGGGTTTTGAGAGCGCGGTCCTTCAATGTGTATTCAAGGCAGATGGTAAGCCAGGACGACTGGAAGAAAGTCTCGACAGAATATGCGCTGAGGCAGAAAGGGCTGTTCGGGCAGGGAAGAAAATACTGATCCTTTCCGATCGCAAGATCAGCGATGAGTTTGCGCCGATACCTTCTCTTCTTTCCGTGGGTGCTGTTCACCAATATCTCGTGGGAAAAAGAATCAGAACCGAGGCAGGTCTTGTTGTCGAAGCTGGCGATGCCTGGGAGGTTCATCATTTCGCAACGATCATTGGCTATGGGGCAAGTGCAGTAAACCCCTACATGGCTTTGGAGACAATACATTTCATGAATAAGCATGATTTGTTCTCTAAGCGATTGACTGACGAAGAAGCGTACGAAAACTATCAAAAAGCAATTGGAAGTGGTCTGTTGAAAGTGATGTCTAAAATGGGTATCAGCACACTACAGTCCTATCAATCATCGCAGATATTCGAGGCGTTGGGTCTCGGATGCGATGTTGTCGAGAAGTGCTTTAAAGGAACAATTAGTCGAATCGAAGGACTTTCTTTTGATGATCTTGCACGCGAAGTATTGGTACGTCATAATCTTGCTTTCGCACTCGAAAGCAAAGAACTGCAAGTGGGCGGGGTCTATCAATGGAAACGTCGGGGTGAAAAGCACTTGTTCAGTCCCGAAGTAATCCACTGGCTTCAGCATTCTACCAAGACGAACAACTATTCAATCTATAAGAAGTATGCTCAGAAGATCAACGATCAGGCAGAGGATACGCTAACCTTCCGTGGGTTATTTGAATTTAAGAAGAGGAATCCAATCCCAATCAGTGAAGTAGAGCCGGCCGAAGAAATTTATAAACGTTTTGCCACCGGAGCGATGTCATTTGGTTCAATATCGCATGAAGCGCATAGCACGCTTGCTATCGCGATGAACCGGATTGGCGGGAAAAGCAATAGCGGAGAAGGTGGGGAAGATGAGATACGGTTTGAGAAAAAAGCTAATGGCGATTGGGAACGCTCAGCTATCAAGCAGGTTGCATCGGGACGATTTGGTGTTACCAGCTATTACCTGACAAACGCCGACGAGCTTCAGATCAAAATGGCTCAGGGCGCAAAGCCCGGTGAAGGTGGTCAGCTGCCGGGTCACAAGGTGGACGAATGGATTGGACGTGTCAGGCATTCAACGCCTGGCGTAGGCCTAATTTCTCCCCCACCTCATCATGACATTTACTCGATTGAAGATCTTGCGCAGCTCATTTACGACTTGAAGAATGCAAATCGCAGTGCGCGTATAAATGTAAAACTTGTCTCTCAGGCGGGTGTAGGTACCGTTGCGGCTGGTGTCGCGAAAGCAAAGGCTGATGCTATTCTGATTTCGGGAGGCGATGGTGGAACAGGCGCATCACCTATTAGTTCTGTCCGTCATGCGGGATTACCATGGGAGCTTGGGTTGGCCGAGGCGCATCAAACCCTCGTCAAGAATAATCTCAGGAGCCGGGTGGTGCTCCAGACAGATGGTCAAATCCGCACAGGACGCGACATTGCAATTGCAACCTTGTTGGGCGCAGAAGAATGGGGTGTTGCAACGGCAGCGCTAGTCGTTGAGGGTTGTATTATGATGCGGAAGTGTCACCTGAATACCTGCCCCGTAGGTATCGCTACACAGGATGAGGATCTGCGAAAATTGTTCACTGGAAGCCCTGACGATGTTGTCAACTTTTTCAAATTCCTGGCTCAGGATCTCAGAGAAGTAATGGCTGAGTTGGGCTTTCGCACCGTAAATGAAATGGTTGGTCGCGCGGATATGTTGCGCGTAAGGCAGGATATAGATCATTGGAAAGTCAAGAAGCTGGATCTTTCGTCGATACTGCATCGCGAGCCAGTGCGAGAGCATGTCGGACTGTACAAACAGATCGACCAGGATTTTGAATTGGAAAAAGTTTTGGATTGGAAGCTGGTAGAAGCCGCCCGTCAGTCGCTTGACGAAGGCGAACCGGTTCGCGAAAAATTCATTATCAGAAACACCGACAGGACTACGGGAGCTCTTCTTTCAAATGAGATTTCCAAAAAATACAAAGGACAAGGACTCCCGGCGGATACAATCCACTTTACGTTCAAAGGGTCTGCTGGACAAAGCTTCGGTGCGTTTGTTGCACGAGGTGTAACGTTTGAACTTGAAGGCGAGGCGAACGATTATTTTGGAAAGGGATTGTCGGGCGGCAAATTGATTGTTTACCCGGATAAGCAATCTTCTTTTAAGCCTGAAGACAATATTATTATTGGAAATGTAGCCTTTTATGGGGCTACATCGGGTGAAGCCTATATCCGCGGTCAGGCTGGCGAAAGATTCTGCGTCAGAAATTCCGGTGTAACGGCGGTAGTTGAGGGTGTGGGTGACCACGCTTGCGAGTACATGACCGGTGGCCGGGTAGTCATTCTGGGAAAGACGGGTCGGAATTTCGCGGCAGGGATGAGCGGCGGTATTGCTTATGTGTTTGATCCCGAGCATGCGCTGGAAAGGCTTTGCAATAAGGACATGGTGGAGCTCGAAACCCTCGAAGACGATGACAAAGCAGAGGTCAAGTCGATGATTGAACGCCACTTCAGTTATACCGGAAGTGATCCGGCTGAATGGATTATTGAAAATTGGGTTGTCGCTTCCGAATTATTCGTAAAGGTGATGCCTAAGGATTATAAACAGGTTCTCTCCAAACAGAAGGTCAGGCATCAATCTACCGTGAATGATGAGATCGGTATTCCAGAACCTACCAAGATGAAAGTTTAGTCACAAATTAGAATATAACATTAGCGCTTCACTGATAGCATGGGACAAATAGATGGATTTATGAAGTTCGATCGGGAGATGCCAAAATCCCGCGATCCTAAAGAGAGATTGAAAGACTACAAGGAGGTTTATAATCCGCTCGATAAGGAGAAAGTAAAACAACAGGCATCCCGTTGTATGGATTGTGGTGTTCCCTTCTGCCACAACGGTTGCCCGCTGGGCAACAATATTCCGGATTTCAACGATGCGGTTTACCAGAAAAAATGGGAGGATGCAATTCGAATTCTGAGCAGTACCAATAACTTCCCTGAATTTACTGGACGAATTTGTCCGGCTCCGTGTGAAGCCAGTTGCGTT
>CAMLER010000125.1 GCA_946478915.1 uncultured Chryseolinea sp. | reverse complement strand
TCCGTCAAGAATTCCCCTTCTAATTCTGGACGCTCGCTTCTTCCAGCCCTCAAGGTCGTTATAACTTGCAGCAAATTCTTCCAATGATGCTTTGCCTTCAGCTTCTGTAAAATGGTTGCCGCGGCATAGCATAGTGGTGTCAATCGGTTGGGCAGCAAGGTTTAATGGAAGGCTTACTACAATTATCGAAGCGAAAACATATAAAGATCTCATGTGCTCGGTATTAATGTCTTGTATAAAGTAAAAGAATTAACAGGAAGGGTGCAATCGTAGAGGAATTGCAATAATTTTCACCAACGTGGTTTGGAAAATTCCCTTTTTATATCGCAGGCGCTTGCACGAATTCGAAACTATTGAACGCGTATCCGGACACCATTTAGACCAGGCCTCGCAAAAAACCTTGCTGGGGGAATGATATCTGCGACATTTTTCTGGCAGCATTTTGGCAACTACCTGACGCGACAAGTTGTAGTAAGTCTATCCTTTATCAGTAATCATTTATGTTAACAAAATTATTCAGTGTGAGCGTAATATTACTATTCCTCACAAACTCGCTCGCCTTTACTCAGGCAGCCACGGGAAGAAATGTCGACGATCATCTCCTGATCAAAGATGCTCAGAAAAACTTGGGTTTGGAAGATGAAATAGAAGTCATTGGCACACCTTATCTAAATGAAGAATTTACTCAGGGAGAAATTTTCTTTAATAAGGGGATGCGTAACGCTGTTCCTGTCAGGTATAATATTTACAAAGACTGGATCGAATATCAACAAAACAATCAAGCGTATATCCTTGACCCGGATGTTCGAATTAAGGAAGTGAAGTTTAATGATTTTGTTTTGGTAGTCGGGCAATATGCCTCCAGGGGAAAAGTCCGACTGGGTTATTTTACAGTGCTGGACAGTGGAAATGTAACGCTATTGGCGAAACATGTTGTTATGTACAAGGAATATCAACAGGCACAAGCGTTGCAGTCGTCGTCAACACCTCCGAAGTACACGCGCGCAGCCGACCAGTTCTATATTAAAGTCGGATCCAGACACCCGGAGAAAGTCGATAACATTAAGAGCATGATTGCGAGTTTTCCCGATAAGCAAGATCTTTTGTTGGATTATGCTAAGGAAGAGAAAATATCTGTGAGAAAAGAAGACGAGCTTCGACGCCTGATGGCGTATTACTACTCGCTTCAATAAAAAGGTCTGCCACGCGACTGAGGTTATTTAATCGCGCCAACAAGGCGGAATGGAAACAGTAGTATACCACTGATGATTTTAAATACCAGTTCAAGTGTAAACCCTACTATTCTAAAGGGCAGCAAAATCAGCCAGAACAACGGGAGGAGAAACACCAACGCGAGGGCAATAGGCCAACACAAAACAAACAACAAGCACCAGAGTATTAAAACAAGCAATGTTTTCATTCCAAAATTTTTTCAGCATCGACAACAAAATGCAATCCATACTTGAAAGACCATCTTTCCGGGACCTATGGTATGATCGCCACTGCCAGGATATTCAAAAATGAACAGCAATATGAACGGAAGTGTACATAAGCTATCAGCAGACAGCGAACAGTTTGAGTTCCTCGTGGCGTAAAGCAAAACGCAGAAAGCAAAAAGCTTGAGCGTGCTATAAGAACGTTTGCATCCACTAAAGGTATTAAGTGTATTAAGTGTTAAGTGTATAGTAAACTGATGCCTTTGCTCGAGCGAACCGACCACCGATTACCTTTACCAACCGATTACCGATCACCACTACTTACTACTTACTACTTACTACTTACCTCTCACCCACCAACCTCACCAACCTGCCCTGCGAGTTTCCTCCGTTGAATCTCAGTTCCTTTCACCGCGACGATCGTCAGAATTGCAGCGATCAGTAGCGATCCGGCCATAAAAATATAAGAGGCTCCGAAGCCACCTGTAGAATCATTCAAGCGGCCTACCACATATGCACCTATAAAAGATCCCAGCGCACCACAACTATTAATTAAAGCCATTGCGCCAGCGGTAACATTTGATGGCAAAATTTCCGGAATAATCGCGAAGAAAGGTCCATAGGGTGCATACATCGCGGCACCTGCTATGGTAAGCAACACGAAGGAAAACCAAAAGTCAGTTGTGCCCAACAGATAAGATCCATAAAACGCCACCGCGCCAACCAGCAACAATGGCCATACAAATGCTTTTCGATTGAGCGTTTTGTCTGAGTAATAGGACGCTAATAGCATTCCGATGATTGCAAACAGATAAGGAACGGATGATAACCACCCTGTCACAACGATATCCATATTGGGCGCTGCTTTAATGATCGATGGGAGCCACATGACGAACCCATAAACTCCAATACTCCACAACGCATACTGAAAACATAGTAAAATGACCGCACGCGACCGGAAGGCCGCTCCATAATTTTTCACCGGCTTGATACCCTCCTGTTCCTTCTGAAGTTGGGCCTCAAGCGCCGCCTTTTCACTTGCTGAGAGCCATTTTGCATCCTTGGGTCTATCGTCGACCAGTCTCCACCAGAAAAATGCCCAGATGATAGCCGGTATACCTTCCAAAATAAACATCCATCGCCACCCCAAAGACTCGATGAGATATCCCGAGAGAATGGACATCCAAAGTATTGTCGCGGGATTGCCTAATATCAGGAAAGTATTTGCGCGCGACCGTTCTGATTTGGTAAACCAACGAGCCAACAATATTAGCATTGCAGGCATAACCGCGGCTTCAACAACACCAAGCATGAATCGTATGACGATCAACCAGTTTACATTGCTGAGCATACCGGTTGCTGCCGCCAATCCACCCCACAGGATCAGCGACCAAAAGATCAATTTCTTTGCACTTTTGTTGGCTGCGTATAATGCACCCGGGATTTGAAAAAAGAAATAGCCAAGAAAGAATAACGAACTGAGTAGCGATGCAGTGGCCGCAGTTATATTTAAGTCGTCTGCCATGCCCCCTGCCGTTCCAAAACCAAAATTGGCGCGATCGAGATATGCCAGGCTATAGGTAATGAATACTACCGGTATCAGGCGATACCAGCGGGATGGCGCAATTGTCTTTACCATTTTTAATTGTTCGCTTAAGTTTTATTAAGACCCAAGCGACAATGTTAACTGATAAAGACAAATTCTACTAATGGTTTTATCTCAATATATCCCTGAACAGGAATTAATGAAATAAAAAAAAATCCGGCTGCAACCAACAGCCGGACCCTACCCAATCAATCGTTACAACGAATTATAGTAGCGCACCAGTTTGCGCAATTCCTCTTGCTTTTTAGGGCTAATTTTTTCTTTCTTGGCAAATTGTTTTATCTCTTCCTGCTTGTCTGGAAGGCCAGCAATTAGTTCTTTCAGATTTCCCACCTCTTTCAATTCTCCTTCACCGATGCGATAAAAAAATGCATCAGATGATCGGGAGTACTTTGCGGGTAAATCACCACCATCCAACGCTCTGCCTTTCAGCGGTTCTTGATATTTAACGATCTTTTTGGAAACGAGGGTCATCTTTCCAGTGTCTAACAGATTTAAGAATCCCAACTTTGATTTTCCTTCCAGATTATATTTGTCAACGATGAATATCTCATCACCCATTTTTATTTCTTTGATCTTCTTTGAAGGATCAAGCGCAAGGGCTTTTCCATTCTGCTGATATTCCATCAGGTCCTGGAAGATATTATACCGGACGGGCACCTTGGTGCGATTGGATTCTCCAAAAATGATTTCACCTTCAACGAACTGCTCGTTCAGGTATGGCGTACCTTCAATTTTGGATGCCGATGCTTGCTGTGCCATGGAGGCATAGAAGCTGAACAGGGCGACCAAACCCATTAATGACTTCAGGATAGTTTTCATAAAAGTTTTACGTTGATGAATAGATTACTTGCGTTGTTCCTAAGGGTTACAATAAAAAAATTCAGAGACGGACAATCGTCTCTCACAGAGCAATCCAAATCAAGGTCTTAGGTTTGAGTAAAAAGGCACTAGCGAAAATTCTACCAAAATTTTTTAGCGCTTAGCATCTGCGAAATTATTTTAATCTATCACAAATGGAGCACGTCGTTTGTCCGGAATCACCGAACAGTATTTCAAATTCGCACAGTAACTTTAACTACCATGAGGATGTTTAGTATAGCTGGATAGTTGTATCAACTTTAAAAAATACCCAAGTTTGAGGTATGCAGAAACCGGCGTTGGAACACCTAATATTGTTCGGCTTAACATTATACATTCTGAATTAATCGCGCATTCAAATTCATCATGGCCCGCCAGCCAATTGAACAGGATTCTGATTTTCAGGACCTACATCTCTTCTTTGAAATTGTTGTTAACATTAATCCCGACCGTAAAACAATTTGAATAATGGAAACAAAACACGTGGCTCCTATGGAGCTTTGGCTGCACGCACATCGTTCGGGCTACAAACAGCGCGCTCCTAATGGAACGAAAGGCAACCGCATTGTTGATTTTAGGAATCATCAAATTAATATAGGTGTTGAGCCTCTAATCTTCGCAACATCTGGCTCCGCTAGGAGCCCCGTGTTTGTAGCACGATCAATCGGACAAAACGAAGGCTCCATAGGAGCCTCCTGTTTAATTTATCCCCAAATTTTCAGGGAGCATCAAACGGATTTTTTTTTCACATAAATATCATTCGTCCTCAAATCTCCTCCCAAATCTTTTACACAATTGTTGTGTCCATGTGGTCTGGTTTTTTAAACATCATCTGTAAAACATTTCACGAAAATCGTTTATAGATTAGTCATGCGATCCCGACACAACACCTCTTTCTGATCGTTCACTATGGTTAAAAAAGGTGGCTAATTCCTAAGTCTCATTCGGATGATCCGGCGTGGGCAATAACAACTGATAAAAATCCAGGTCCAGCCATCGTGAAAATTTGTAGCCAGCATGAACGATCCGACCGCAATGCGTGAAGCCGAAATCCTCGTGAAGTTTTTTACTCGACAGATTTTCAGAATCGATACCCGCAATCAAATTATGATACTGACTCCTTGTGGCAATGTCGATCAGTTCTTTTAGAATAATTTTACCATACCCCTTCCTCCTGTGATCCTTATGGACGTACAGCGAGTGTTCAACTGTATACTTATAAGCAGGCCATGCTCGAAATGTTCCATAGGTTCCAAAAGCAACAAGTTCACTAGCATCATTTAACAGGCCGATGACAGGAAAACTGTTCCTCTGCTTAAGATCGAACCATGCGGTCATTGAGTCGAGGCCTCTAGGTCGATAGTCATACAACGCCGTCGAGTTTAGGATCTCTTCATTCAGTATATTCAAAATAGGCTGAGAGTAGTCTTTGGAACAGCGTATTATTTTCATGAAGAGAGGTTATTGTTATTCGCTATCCGTTAATGGTCGGTGGGACTTGCTTGTGCACTCGATCACGACTTACTACTTACCTTTCAAATCCCCATAGCTGATCAGCTTAATGCCCTTAGCTTTGATAGCGTCCTTCACACGCTGATTAGTCCACGTATCTGTTACACCCTGGCGATCTACTGCAACATCTTCATACCCTTTATGGTAAATCGCGCGAAGTTCGGGGGTATCGATGCCTGGATGGTCAACAAATAGATAAGTCTCGCCTGGTTTTAGTCCCTCAAGCATCTTAATAAAGCTTTCGATTTTTTCTTCAGAAGTTTTCTTAGGTCCCGCATAGCTTACATTTTTTACACCTAATGCCGACAGATCAACATCGATGTTAAATTCCTTTGTTAATTTTTTGGCAATGCGCTTTGCATCTTCATTCATGTTATAGCAGCCCATGTGTCCGGAGATATGAGTAATGCGGGGTATTTTTTTAAGAGCGAGTTCTATTTGCGCACGTATTTCTCTTTCAATATCAGCGGGGTCTGGATTATTCTCAAGCAGTGCCTGTCCCGGGTAATCTTTGTTGGGATATATAAATGGGTAGAAATATCCATCTTCATCTGTGAGACTTGGACTGTTTGACACTGGCCGATATTTCACATTATCCCACTCGCTTGTCAGAGCGATGTGGATACCAACGTCGACACCGGTGTTTTCATTCAATAACTTTACCGCTTCCGGGAACCATGGAGAAGGCACAATAATTTCAATTGAAGTCTGAATACCGTCTTTATAACATTTGATGAGCGCTTCATTGCCGGAGTGAGAAAAACCCATATCGTCGCCTCTTACTATAAGGCGTGGCGGCGCCTGACCAAGACATGACAGAAATATCAGAGTCATAATTACAGAAGTAACAAGGGTTTTCATACATTATTTGTTAAGGTTAATCCAGGTTGATTTTAATCGTGGTCCAACAATTTTACATTTAAATTTGAAATTTTACGTCTTGCATTTTTTTCAAACGGAAAAATGTAAGGCTGAATTGTTAAATGTTAAAGGGAAGGCGTGTCAGGCGAAAGGAACCTTTTGCATACTTTGGTGCCGGTACTCGCTAGGCGTAAGCTGCATCACCTTCTTAAATTGCTTGTGAAAATTCGAAAGGTTATTAAAGCCGCTGGCAAAACACACCTGGGTTACATCCATATTGCCTTCTCTCAACAATTCGCACGCATATCCAATCCGTATTTCCGTAAGGTATTGGAAGTAGCTCTTGCGCGTGCGCGATTTAAAATACCTGCAGAAAGCTGCCGCCGAATGATCAGTCAATGCGGCTACCTGATCCAGCGAGATGGATTCCCGAAAGTTTTCGATGGTAAAATGATAAACGCGGTTAATTTTTTCAGCCGACTTTTCGTGGGTCTCGATAACGTAGTTAACAGAATTGAGTTTAATAAACTCCTCTGACCGTGCAAGGCCGTCAAGCATTCTCAACAATTCCAGCACTGCGGTAGTAGGATTCATAAAAACCATTGCGTTTAGCCTTTCAGTTGCGTCCTTCAACGTTGTGCCGAAAAATTTTAATCCAAGAGTGGCATGATCCAAAAGTGTCCGGATGTGGCTGAATTCCCGCATGCTAAAAAACTTCTCACCCAGGAAATCCTCACGGAATTGTACAACGATTGATTCTGGCTCCTCCGCAGGATGACTGCTATAATACTTTCGGTCCCGTTGCCGTGTATGGGGCAAATTTTTACCTAGTACCAACAATTCACCTTCCTCAATTTTTCGAATTGCATTTCCTATAAAATTTGTTCCCTTTCCTTTGATACAATGCAATATTTCAATTTCCGGATGGTAATGCCAGGGGTTATCCCAAGCGATACCATCACCCTTGATGACGATTGAATTTTCAAGCGGAGGGATGATTTTAAGCAGGTGCGGACGCTGCGGCAACTGGTTCACCATTGTATGCTAAATAAACAATTCCCGGATGTTGTATTTAAAGATATGCAAAAATAGCATCGGAATTCGCCAAACAAGTGGATGAAATCGTGCATCCCCTGCAATAACATTGTACAAAAACGTTTCGATGGTTCTGGGGATTAGCAGCTTTACATACGGCTGGGCTGTGGGAATGAATCCTGACAATCCAAAGCTGGACGTATTTGACCTGCTCAAAAAGGTCAAGGCTTACGGTTTAAAATGCCTTCAGGTTGGCGACAACCTACCGATGCACAACATGACTGATTCGGCAATGAAAGAACTTAAGGTAGCCTTGAAAGAAAATGGAATCAGGCTTGAGGTTGGCGCCAGGAAGCTGACGGAAGACCACCTGCAGCGTTACCACGAAATTAGTAAGTTTCTGGGTGCTCCTTTACTCCGTTTTGTCGTAGATGCGGACAATTACCAACCCTCGGGCCAGACGATAATTTCAATTTTGAAAAATGCCCTTCCGGAACTAAAAAAAAGCCAAATAACCCTGGCTATTGAAAATCACGATCGTTTTAAGTCACGAGAACTAGCTGAGGTTATGGAAGCAATTTCAGATGAATATGTCGGCATTTGCCTTGATAGTGTGAACTCTATTGGCGCGGGTGAAGGACTTGAATGGGTTGCCGATGTTCTTGGGCCATATACTGTCAATCTCCATATCAAAGACTTTGTTATTCAACGATTCAGTCACCAGATGGGATTCATTGTCGCCGGTGCTCCCGCTGGTGCCGGAATAATGGGCATACCTTCAATCATAGAAAAACTTTTACCCTTTGGCAGATGTCATAGTGGGATACTTGAACAATGGACACTTCCGGAGGCCGCGCTTGACATAACGATAGAAAAGGAAATGTTATGGGCGGATGAAGGAATCAATTACCTGAAAAGTCTACCCTATTTTAAAACGAACCAATAAAAATATGACAAAGCTAAACACGGTTCTCGTAGGGGCCGGCGGAAAGATGGGATGCCGGCTAACGGATAATCTTAAGAACTCGCACTTCAACATGAGTTATGTAGAGGTTTCCGAAAGTGGAATCGAACGGCTCAGGGCTCGTGAAGTAACGGTTGCAGATGCAGAAAATGTTATACCTGAAGCCGACATCATAATACTTGCTGTGCCTGATATTTACATCGGCACAGTTGCAAACCAGCATCTTACGAAATTCAAACGAGGTGCAATTATCATAACGCTGGATCCGGCGGCTGCGGTTGGAGGGCATCTACCGAAAAGAGACGACATATCATACTTTGTCTCGCACCCAACGCATCCCTCGGTTTTTAATTGGGAACCGGATCAGAAAAAGCACTTCGATTACTTCGGGGGTATCACCGCGCGGCAAGCGATTGTCTGCGCACTGATGCAAGGGCCGGAAGAACATTACAAAATCGGGGAAGATCTTGCAACTACCATGTATTCTCCGGTCACCCGTGCGCATAGAATCACCGTTGAACAAATGGCATTGCTGGAGCCGGGACTTGCAGAAACGTTCCTCGGTGCGGTGATGTTCACGATGCGTGAAGCAATGGACGAAGTTATCAAAATGGGTGTTCCGAAAGAAGCGGTGTTTGACTTCTTTATGGGCCACATCAACATTGATCTTGCCCTTTGTTTCGATCAGATTCCAGGAGGAGTTTTTTCTGATGCGTGCTACAAAGCTATTCAAATTGGTAAACCACTTATCTTCAAAGAAGACTGGAAAAAAGTGCTCGATCCACAACACGTAAAGTATCAGATCGAAGTCATGACGAAAATACCGGCAACCACCTGATAAAACCTTCTGTATATGGTCAACAAAATTTTTGCAATCGCCTTTCTAAGCATTAGTTTCAATACTTCGATGACAACGGCACAACTCCAGGTAAGCACAAACAAAAGGTTTCTTCAGACTGAGGATGGGAAACCATTCTTTTGGTTGGGGGATACTGCCTGGGAATTGTTTCACCGTCTAAATCGAGAAGAGGCAACAAGCTATTTAAAAAACCGCGCTGATAAAGGCTTTACTGTTATCCAGGCCGTTGTATTGGCAGAATTGGATGGTCTTCATACACCAAACGCTTATGGAGAAGTGCCCCTTGAAAATGATGATCCCACTAAACCACGGGAAGCATATTTTCAACACGTGGACTTTATTGTAAGGAAAGCAGCAGAGTTGAATTTGTACATTGGAATGCTTCCCACATGGGGAGACAAAATAAATAAAGATCGCTGGGGCGTGGGTCCGGAAATATTTACTACGGAAAATGCAAAAGCATACGGCAAATGGCTCAGTAATCGGTATAAGGACAGCAAAAATATAATCTGGATTCTAGGTGGTGACCGAAATCCCCGCAACGAAAGCGACTTGGCCATCTGGCGCGCTATGGCAGCGGGCATTGAGGAATCCACGGGAAGCAAAAAAGCGCTGATCACATTCCACCCTCAGCCAAATGGTGTCCAGGATGGCGGCTCGGCAAAATGGTTTCATAAAGACGAGTGGCTGGACTTCAACATGTTTCAAACCGGTCACTGCCGCGAACTTTTCTTATGGGACCGGATGCAGTATGCCTATAATCTCCAGCCTGTTAAGCCGGTACTTGATGGCGAACCAATTTATGAGGATCATCCTGTCTGTTTTAATCCTAACGACCTCGGCACATCCAGTGCTTATGACGTGAGGAAAGCAGCCTGGTTCAATATTTTCGCAGGTGCATTTGGGCATACTTACGGATGCCATGATATATGGCAGATGTACGCACCAAATCGGACACCTGTCAATGGGCCACATCATCCCTGGTATGTCGCGGTTGATTTACCGGGAGCGGGACAGATGAAATTCGTTAGGAAGCTGATCGAATCGCGTCCCATGTTCGACCGGATACCCGATCAGACATTAATAACGGATGCCTTGAGCGCAAGCGACCGCATACAGGCGACGAGAGGAAAAGACTACATATTTGTTTACAGCTCGCAGGGGAAAAAATTTACAGT
>CAMLER010000124.1 GCA_946478915.1 uncultured Chryseolinea sp. | reverse complement strand
TGAAGGCAAGCGCGTGTTGATGGAGTCGAAGCGTCGTGACCGTTCCTTCGAATTAGCTTCAAGGGCCTGGTGAAATACCTTTTTATTTTTCAGGTGATTGGCCAGCGAAACTTCGTCCAACCGCTCCTTGTCGAAGAACTCTATTTCATCTCGCGTCGTATCATGAAGTCCACCGATGAACCGTGTTGTGTCCGGTATATCCAAACCGCGACTGCGAAGCAGCGCTCGAACTTCGCTGTGGTTTGCCATATGACAAATTACTCTTGCATTTACCGATCCAGGGCGACCTGCGCATGCTCCACAGTCATAGGCTGCATAATGGGGATTGTTGACACTGCTGGAACCATGTCCGATAATATAAACCAACGATGAAAAATGCCGAACCAATCCGATGCTCCGCAACAGCCCTTCGACACGATCAGCCATTTCTGTTATAGTGAACCCAATCTGCAGGCCGTTCTCAATATCATTAATGTTTTTATTTTCAATGGTCAGAGATGCTGCCTTGTTCATATGGGAAAATGACGAGGCGGCGGCCGGGCTTTCGCTTGGGTGAAATATATTCTTCAACAGCCGCATTGCAGAGATGAACCCCAGGGTTTGACTCAGCAACCACCCGCGAAAGAGTGTATGGGAATGTCTGGTCAGGTGAAGGTCTGTGTCCAGTTTTTCGTCGGAACCCTTCTCCTTTATGAGATATCTTGGTGTCAATGGGGCAGGACAAAGTTTTGTATAAGACTTTCCATTCGCAGGCTGAAAAAAGAACTCAACGTTGAAGAAACCAGGTGATCCGAAAGTCTCGCACTCATCATCAAAAAGTTCAAGGTACTTGCGAAATGAAAATGCCCGGTCGTCGACGCAGAATATCGCTTGAAAAGATTTTCTTTTTTGTGTCAGATTATTTCGTCGCTGGGTAGTAATGGCGGAAAGTGCCTGATCATAATACGTCCATTCAAAGGCCTGCTGCCAAAGAGAAAGCACTTCATCCAGTTCAGTTCTTTTGGTCGGCCTGAAAAGATCATTTGGTTTTTTTCGGATTCTCTTGATAAGTGGAAGCCAGTTTTCACCAAAGGTCGAGTCAAGTGCATCGATTTCGAGAAGCAGTTCGAAATAGATTATGTCGTGGAGGGAGATCGCTCTCTTATCCAGAAGTGACTCGGGATGGTCTTCAACAGAGGCCACAATACCCGACCAGCCTTGGTGCGCAAATTGCTGATCGAAAATGTATTGTTTGAAAAGCGATTCGTCGCCGATCAGCAACTTCAACAGTTCTGTAATGCCTGGTTTGTCATGCAGCAAAAGCGCTTTCGCCCTTTTCCTTTTAAAAAAACTGGTGTAGCTGTTCCCTTCCAGTTCCCGCAAGGAGGCCAGAAAACCATCTGCGGATAGAGGAAATTTCCACATCGCGATGCCTTGGTCAAGGTAACTGCAAATCACCCTAAATAGCGTCGAGTGAACCAGCGAATCGAGATCAATACGATAGTGTCTTTTCCAATTGGCGCGAAGCCTTCCGATTCTTGGCAGTCGTGAGGGATAATACGTTCGACTGATAAGCTTTTCTCTCCACGCAGCTATAGCATTTTCACCTTTTTGGAGTGCAATAACTCGGTCAAGAATACCATCGTGTATGCGCTTCGATTGGTATAATGAACGAAATTCCCTCAGCGAAGGTGAAACCCTATATCCAAATAATTCGGACGCGCGGCTGAGCGCATCAAAAAATTTGAGCCCCTGAAAGGCGTGCAGTGTATTATGATGTACAAAATCTTTTAACGGAGTTTGTGCAGGTAGATAGTGCTTCAACTCTGCAATAACTTCCGCTGGATCAAACACCGGGCTGGTGGTTATCTGTGATGCTGTTAAATATTTTTCTTGGCTCGACTCTAAGCTCATCCAATGATTATTTCAGTTTAAAAAACAGACGTAGTCATGCCCAATATGGCAGTGTTCGCTGGGGAGTGACAAGCGCGGCGAACGCAATTAGGCGACGAAAACGATCACAGTCGTAGCGACTTATTAAGCAGAAATATGGGGCTCGTGGTGCGACCGGCAATTTTTGTTGCCGGATAGGGGATAGGTATGGGTAGCGGATGTGTATTTGTATGCAAGTTTTCGCCCTGCGTATACAAACCTACAGACTTGTGTTCGCTCTTCTTCTCCTCTTCGGTGCCGGTGCATGCAAACGGCAGAACAGAAGTTTCCAATTGGTTGGATTTGTCGAGGCAAGGACCTAAGGCATTTATGACATAGAATGAAATTGTCCCCGACGATTGAGTGAAAGCAGAGGCTAAAAGAAATAGAACCAATACGTACCCTGCGAGTGGTTTGTTGAGTTTTCTATTTCTGATGAACATTGCGCACAAATTTAACAATTTAATACTGCGCGCGACGAAGAAATTCGACCTCAAAATTGCGCTGTGCAAGCTAAATTGGCGTTTTTCCCATGGATTAGTTTTTTCCGGAATTAGACCCAAAAGCAAAAATCTTTCCCAATTTGGAACTACTTGGGTCAAAAATCGGCTTTTTAAGCCCATTTTAGCGGTGGCATTATTTTTCGAATAAAAATGGAAAAAACCTCCTAACTGAAATGAATTTCAAGGCTGTCCTGACCCAACTCTATTACATTCTCATCTTCGCAGATGGTCATGTTAACGATCACGAACGCGCTTCCGGTAAATGGCTTGCTAAGACTGAGGGTATTGACTTTGACGATTTTAGCGTGCAACTGGAAATGTTAAAATCAAGAGATGTTTCTGTGTTATTGACAGATTGTATTAGAGCCCTGAAGAAACTTTCGCGCAATGAGCAAATACGCGTTATCGCCTGGTTATGTGTGATTGCTAACGGCGACGGTTTTATGGATAAAAAGGAATGGCAGACAATCTACCGCATTTACCATAAGGAATTGAATTTGCCCCTTGAAGAGATTTTTAAAGTGCAAAAAGAGATCAACCGTCTACCGCGTGATCGCGCGTCTGTTAATATTTCTTAAGATTTCTTTTTAATCGTTCAAATAAAATCCAACCCATCTGCATCCATCTCCCGGCAGGAGCCTCAGTTAAGATTGTCAGCAATTCAGGAAAGGAAATTTATCAATCTATCAATTCATCATCGTTCAACTCTGGCCATCGCCGCCTTCGGGATTAATTCAGTCTACTCCGTCTTCCGCTATAAATGACGATATGCTGGATAACGGTTAGCCTATGCGGCAGCTTGGTGTTATGCGATCTCCACTATTGAAGTATGGAGAAGCACGAACTATTTTATAAACTCTTGCTAGTTTTAATCGCCATCAAAAAAAATGAACAATTATCACCAGTGGCACTAAGCGTTCAACTTGTTTTAAAATCATGTTGTTCCCCCTTATATTTGGGGCAATTTTCAAGATTTAAGGCATTTATATGAGGCTTGGACAACTTGCCAGAAAGCTCAACGTCGGACCCAACCAAATCGTGGAGTTCCTGGCGACCCAAAATATTGTAATCGAGACCGGAGCCAATACGCGCATACATCAAGATTACGTATTACTGGCAACCCGCCACTTTGCCCAAGATATGCCCGTTGAAGGTTCTCTCGATGAGGCTATTGAGAATCACGTTGACGTTAGCAGTGAACCGAGCGTTGTTCCAAATGCGGAGCAAATTGAAGAATCACAGGAAGAAAATGCTGCCAGCGATCCCGCTATTGAAAAAGCTGAGGTTATCAAAGCTCCGAAAATAGAGCTGTCGGGTCTGAAAGTATTGGGCAAGATAGAACTGCCGGAACTTCCGAAAAAAGAACCACAGGCAGTCAATGAGAATACCCCACGTCAAAAGGATATTGGAAAAGAAAGGCGTCCCAGGGATGTCAGACGAAATACCTCCAAGAATCCAATAGCGTTGCAGCGTGAGCAGGAGGCGCGGGAAGCCAGAAAAAAACGAGAGGAAGAAAACAAGAACCGAAAAGAGCGTCGTACTCAGAACTATCTGAAAAAAGTGAAAGCACCACAGCCCACCAAGGCTGTACGTATATTTAAGGAAGAAACGCAACAAATGTCTGCCCACGAATTACAGGAGCCACCAAAATCGCTGTGGGGTAGATTTGTAAAGTGGTTAACAACCTGACTTATTCATTAACCTTAATCAGTTCGACTTCAAAGATCAACGTTGCATTCGGGGGAATTTGTCCGCCTGCACCTTGTTCCCCATATGCCAGATTACTGGGAATAAATAGCATCCATTTATCTCCTTCACGCATTAACTGAAGAGCCTCGGTCCAGCCAGGTATAACCTGGTTTACAGTAAAAGTTGCTGGTTCGTTTCGATCATAAGAACTGTCAAACTTGGTTCCATCGATCAGTTTCCCTACATAATTAACCGTAACCCGGTCCGTTGCTGTGGGGGTCTTTCCATTACCGGATGACAATACCTGGTATTGAAGACCACTGGCGGTAACCTTAATTCCTTCTTTTGCTTTGTTAGATTCAAGAAATGCCTTACTCTCTGCCTCTGCTTTCAAGGCCTTCTGTTCCATAGCCTTTTGCATGTATTCCTGAACGATCATGGCGCTCTTATCGCGGTCCATTGCAAGCGGCTTTTCAAGGTAAGAATCCTTAAGCGCAATATTAATTACATCTATATCGAGCGAATCGCCGCCTTGCATTTTCAAATTCGACGCAATGATAACCCCCAACCCATAGCTTGCTTTTTGATGGTTTGTCGTAGTGTCGGCGACTTTGGGTTTTTTCAGTTCTGCTATCTCTGCTTTCAGCGCATTAACCTCTGCAATCAATTCTTTTTTCGATTGTGAGAAGGATGGAATGCTAATCATTAATGCTATTATTAGAATAGTTGATCTCATCAGTTGGTCTTTTAATCCGGCCACAAAGAAAAGAAAAATAAGAAAGGACATGCTTGATTACAGAATCCTTTTTCCCTGAAATGTTGGCCGATTCCAATGCAACTTTGTCAAGGTTCCGTGCATTCGGGGGGTGATTTCACGGTTTCAAACCATAGAATGGCACCTGGTTTTGTAAAAAGAAGGCCTGGATCTTTAGTTTCCAGGCCTTCGTGATCAGGGTCATCGAAAATTCATCCTTTAAAGCGCACCAAATTGTTTTAAATATTTCTCGGAATTGGCCCGGACGTTTTCCGGCGGATTCATAGTCAATGCCTTCTTAAAATTGGCAATCGCGTTTTTAGTATCGCCTTTAAGTGCATAAGCTTCGCCAAGGCTGTCCCATGCATTAGCGCTTTTTGGATAGCGCTCCGTAGTTAATTTGAGCACTTCAATTGCCTTGTCATGTTTATTCATACCAAGCAATTCATAACCATAATTGTTAAGCTCCACCTCGGTGGCCAACCCGAGCGCTTCTTTCCTCGCTTTATCCGCCTCGGCAGTTTTTCCCATCTCCTGTAACAGACCTGATTGTGTATTTAGCGAAGTAAAATTTTTGTTTTGCGCGACGGCGCGATTCGCCCATTCAAGCCCTTGCTCTAAGTTTACCTTATTCTGCAATGCATAATTAGCCGCGCTCGCATGTGCTTTCCAATCGAAGGCTTTTACACCTTTTAGTTCGTCTGCAGCGTTCGCCATCACGATGTCATCCGTGGCAAAAGTGATTTTGACAGGAAGTTGTTTTTTTTCCCAGCGCAATACCAGTTCAGTGGTATTCTTATCCGCGGACACAAAATCATAGGTTAGAAATTCTGTGAATTCTGACTCACGCGCCGTTATCGGCGCACGCATTTGGTCTCGTGCAGGGTCATAAGAATAATTACCCCATGATTTATAATCCTTTGAAAGTATTACTTCGCCCGTATTGTCTTTATTGATTACGAAGAACAAACCGTAGGAGCCGGCGGGTACTTCTTTATCCTGAATTTTTGCTGCATGAGACAGTTCGATCACTGTATTTTCATTTGCTCCCGCCCGCCAGGGAGCTTCGTGTTTTGTGCCGAACGCCTGAACATTCCAGCCAAATGGAACTAAACCGCCCCACACCTCTCTTTCTTTTACAGCAGGTCGCGAATAACTAACGGTTACTGTCGAAATACCTACTGTCTGTGAAACGGAAGCAGCCAAGCTAGGCCTCGGGGTTGTGACGTTTTGTTGCGCGAACAAGGGCTGACAAAACATGAGGAATGCAATTGCACCCGACGCTTTGGTTAGAATTGTCTTCATATGATTTAAGGTTAATGAGTTCTGGTGAAGTACCAAATCTAGTTCCCCTGACAATAACATAGCTCCCGCAATAGGAGGGATATTTTAGGCTGTCCTATAAAAATTGCAATAGCGGATGTGTTACGGTGAAATTATGAACCCGTTGGACCGTCTTCGGCGATCTGCCATTTACCTTCCCGATCTTTTTTATATGATAAACCATTGCTCATAACATATACTTCATCACCCGTTGAATCGATAAATGTCCTTAGCTCATACACTTCAATTCCATTATTCTCGCGGGTTAAAAAATAGCTGAGTGCT
Source organism: uncultured Chryseolinea sp. (assembly GCA_946478915.1). The sequence goes on along the minus strand of CAMLER010000124.1, from coordinate 3,871 downwards.
CGTACAGATGGACCAACATCGCTAAGCCATTGATCATCACCTTCTCTAACAAATGCCTGACTCATACTTGTAAGATTTTACCTGTATTAACCGCACAGACGATAGAAGTGTTTCACAGTTTAACGGTCGAAAAAATGTAAATTGACGTTTGCCCATGAAAACTAAGGAATGCCCATCGTGTGCTATGGAGATAGATGCAAAAAGCAAAGTCTGTCCCATCTGCAATTATCAGTTTCCCCAACAATCAGGTGGACTCAAATGGGCAGCGCTAATCATTGCTATTCTTTTTTTGTTGTATGCGATATTTTTCTGAACAGGCTATTGTTGGGGTTGAATAACAACTTTTTGCTTAACCCCTTTTTCAACTTGCAGATGGATCAGATACATCATGATGATGGTGATGAACATTGCGCCGACGACGACATAACCCAGCGTGTCGTAGTGAAGCAGTTTGCCACCCGGTCCTTCAGCGACAATAAGTCCGGCAATAAAAGTTGCTATGCCTCCCGATATTTGTTGTACGGATGAATTGATGCTCATAAATGCACCGCGATCCTGCGGGATTGGTACGGCCGTGAGCAGGGCAGACGACGAGATTATTCTGGATGATACTCCTGTAAACATAATAATGTTCATAAGCAGCACTAGCCAGAAAGGTGTGATATCCAGGTTGCAATATATTGGCACCACGATCATTGTAATCAATGAGCCGATCACAAATATGCGGTACTTACCAATTTGATCGCTGAATTTTCCAATAAGGGGCCCGGTAACCATGGAAAAAACACCCGTGATCATATACAAAAGTGGTAATTGATCTTTCAGGGATATTCCCAAATTGTTAACGCTAAAGGGGCTAGCAAATGGCATCAGCATAAATCCGCCGGTAGCCAGCAAAACAGTGGCGCCAAAAGCGCGCAGATACGAAGAGTGTGAAAGTGTATTACCGAGATGCTGAAGTGCATTCATTGCTCTCGGATTCTCCAGGTGTTTCGTGATTGGCTTCATGAAAATGATAATGAGAACTCCTACTGCCAGACTCATTACTACAATCATGACAAATGGGAAATGCCAACCGACTCTTTCAGCAAAGTACAACCCTATGGGTATGCCTAACACCTGGCTTGATGCAAAAGCCATCTGTACGTAACCCATAACGCGGCCGCGCACCTCTAGCGCAAATATATCTGTAATGATGGCCAAACTTACCGAACTCATAACACCGCCGAAAATGCCGGTAATGATTCGGGCAATGAGTAAATTTTCATAGTCTGGTGCCAGGGCGCACATCGTTGTGCCAATGATAAATCCGCCATAAAAGAAAAGGAGAAGTTTTTTTCTGTCAAACTTATCCGCGAAACCAGCTGCGATAAGGCCCGATATTCCGGCACTGAAGGCGTACGCGGAAACCACCATACCAAATTGTGCCGGTGTTATTGATAATTCTGGAATCAGGATGGCTCCAAGGGGAGACAAAACCATGAAATCAAGAACAACAGTAAATTGTACGATGGTAATTATCGCGATAATAAATGTTTCGTATCGGCTAAAGACTTTTTTCTTCATTGAAAGGGATGTTAATAATTGATCTAGTCCGGTAGTTCCTCACACTCAAAGCCGGCATTGCGCAAGAGTTTCGTAATATGATTTGGCTCAATCCCAAGACATTCAACCCGTAATACGTTATCTATGTCCTGCCGGTCAACATTCCAACACAATATTTCATTGGTCTGCTCAAGAATTTTTGCAGCTATATTTAAATCATGGTCCGAGGAAATGTTTGTCTTGAATACAAGGACGGTTGGGACAGTGATATTTTTATCGGAAATCATAACATTTACAGTATCGGTTCCGTTGTTACGGCTTTAGAGCTTTGAGCACCAGCCTCAAAGTTTGATTCATAATCTTGTCGTCGAGCGTGAACTTTTCACCGCGCATGCCCCGGCCCGACATATGCATCTTCACCAACTGATAGAGTGGCGCGAATGCAAGGGACCAATAAATTTCTAATGGCACCTTCACAATTTCCTTTCTGGCGATAGCATTGTGAACGAACTCACCCATAATCTTTTGAAACGTAGTATCCGTTTTTTTCATAAACGGTTCATGGTAGGGCGAATACTTGATCTGTTCCAGGAAATGCATGCTCGTTGGATTTTGGATGCAAAATTTGGCGCGATTTAACCATTGAACCCGAAGCCCTTCATCGAAGCGCATAGACGGATGAAATCCTTCCAATGTGGCTTCAGTCATTTTATTCATTTCCTGAAGAAATAGCTGAAGAATAAGATCATCCCGGTCCTTGAAGTAGATGTAGATCGTAGCGGGAGAAACCCCGGCGGATTTGGCAAGCTTCTGCATACTCAATCCATCGAAGCCATCTTTTACGACCATTTCTCTCGCCTTACTACGAATAGCTATCTCCTTATTTTCGTCTCTGTAACGCATTGCGCGGCAATATAAATGAATGTTCATTCTTTTATAAATTCTTTAGAATTAATTTTTTTTGTTGTTGAAAATCCGCAAGAATCGGAATAAAAAATTACCGTAATTGGTCAACTCTATCAAAAGTTTGCCCGTATCTACCTCAAGTCTTTACAATTATGATCAAGTCTCAGCGAATAGAATCCATTGACCTTTTACGCGGCATTGTAATGATCGTTATGGCGTTGGATCACGTTCGCGATTATTTCCATGCAGATGCTTTCCTCTATGACCCGACCGACATGAGCAAAACCAGTGTAGTATTGTTCTTCACAAGGTGGATAACCCATTTCTGTGCGCCTGTTTTTATTTTTCTGGCGGGAACATCAGCGTTTATTGTCGGTACGAAAAGAAGTAAAAAGGAGTTATCATTTTTTTTGGTGAAGCGTGGACTCTGGCTGGTATTTCTTGAATTGACAATAGTGAATTTTGCCTGGTTTTTCAATTTTCAATTTTCACTCATAACCCTTTTTGTCATATGGGCGCTTGGCATTGGAATGATTCTGCTGGCAGCCTTTGTGCACTTACCGTTAAAGGTATCTCTGGCTGTCGGACTGATTATGGTGTTTGGCCATAATTTGCTCGACGGATTTACAATGGACGGAGGAGGTATGGAAGCGATTTCATGGTCTGTTTTTCATAGGTTCCAGGGGTTTCAGCTTTCAGATAACTACTCTTTATTCGTTGCCTATCCACTGGTGCCCTGGGTTGGTGTGATGCTTCTCGGTTATTGCTTTGGTACACTCTATCGACCATCCGTTAATCATTCCCGTAAAAAAATTCTGCTTTACCTGGGATCCGGCTGCGTCGCATTGTTTGTGTTGATCAGATTTATCAATGATTATGGCGATCCTAACCCATGGTCAGTTCAGCCTAGTCCGATATTTACCATGTTATCCTTCCTCAACGTTACGAAGTATCCGCCATCGTTGTTGTACCTGCTGATAACGCTCGGTCCTTCCATTATCTTTCTTGCCGTTTCTGAAAATTATTTCGGATCTCTCTCACAAAAGATAAAGATTCTTGGACGAGTGCCGATGTTTTATTATCTGCTGCACCTGTATTTGATTCATTTGCTTGCGCTCGTTGCTGCCGTGATAACTGGCTACGAGCCCTCGGATATGACATTTAATACCTGGGTGACAGAATCACCTAACCTTGTGGGATATGGATTTAATTTATGGGTGGTTTATGGGGTATGGATCGCTGTGGTTGTAATTCTCTATCCTCTCTGTAAATGGTATGATAGCTACAAAGCGGCGCAACGCGCGAAATGGTGGCTAAGCTACGTGTAATATACTTGTTTATAACAACGTTATACCGAGGCCCCTTTAGAAATATGTGCCGTTAAAAATCTGTCTAAACATTCTATGCGCTTATCGACACC
>CAMLER010000123.1 GCA_946478915.1 uncultured Chryseolinea sp. | reverse complement strand
TCGGAATGAGTTCATCAATCGCGAGAGTGTAGCGGTATCGCGACTTTCCGAACAACTGCTTTCTGAAATGGACCTTGTTGTCGCTGATGCAACTTCCCTGAACATGTTAACTGCACAAGAAAAAGCTGACCTGGACAAATCCATTAAGCGGGGACTCGGGCTTCTGGGCCTGCCTCCAATTGGAAAAATGCCGTCGGATTTTTTCCCCTTCGAAACCGTCTCCGTGAAGAAAGATACAACCGCGGTAAGTGTTGGCCGAAAGTCCTTTATACTTCCCACCTCACCTGTCCGCGTACAGAAACAGCAGGGTGTTATTCCGCTGCTGAGTAATAAAAGTGGATCTCTGAACGGCTATGCGTTCCATCGCGCCGGTAAGATTGGGTTTCAACTGTTACAAGAAACTTTCCAGCTGAGGCTGGCGGGCGATTCTCTTGCGTATGCAGAGATCTGGTCTCCCCTTCTGGAGAATGTCGCAAGAAGAAAAGAGGAAAATTCTTCAATCAAAATCGTAACACCGTTCCCCTGGTACGAGGATGAGCCGATAGAAATTGAAGTGTTGTCTGCAACTGACGATATCAAATTGATGGATGATTCAACGTTGATACCTTTACGGGAAAATGTTATTCTGGACAACGTGTGGCATGGACGAACCTGGGGTTCGAAAAAAGGATGGCACTTGCTCACCACAGATCATGGTGCGGTAAAACCCTATTACGTACAATCACGACCATCCTGGAATACTTTGTCAATCAAAAATCAAATGTGGATCAATGGCCTGAAAAGCAAGTCGAATTCGAAATCAGATTCAAAAGAAATTACGATCACGAAAAATGTTCCGCCGATTGTCTTCTACGTTTTACTGATGCTGTCGGCTGGATACCTTTGGCTGGCACCAAGACTATAATTTACTTTTCTTCAATGGCGTGGGTGTCGTCTCAATGACGTGCACCAGTTCGTCGTACCAGGCCTGTCCATACTTGCGTATCAATGGATCCTTCAGGAATTTGTACACTGGTACCTGTAGCTCCTTTCCCAACGAACAAGCGGGTGAGCAGATGTGCCACTTGTGGTAATTTAATGCTTCAAAATCCTTCTTTTGCGTAATGCGTATCGGGTAAAGATGACAGGAGATCGGCTTTTTCCAATCAATCACACCATCATTGTAGGCAGCTTCAATACCACACTTCAATATGCCTTTCTTGTCATAAACTGCGTAAACACACTCTCTTCCGTCGATAACAGGGGTGCAAAGATCACCTTCATCGTCGACAGTATGGGTTCCTTGTTTTTCGATTTCTTCGATTCCGCGCGGGGTCAGATATTTTTTTATCTGTGGATAAATATTTTCGAGGATTGCAAGTTCCTCTTCGACTAATGGAGCACCGAAATCACCCTCCACACAGCAAGCTCCTTTGCATTTTTCAAGATTGCAAACAAACTCTTTATCGCGCACATCGTCGGATATAAGAACGTCACCTACTTTAATCATGGGGTAAAGGTAAGGAAATTGGAAGATTAGAAAATTAGAAGATTGGAAGATTGGGGAGTTAAAGTGGTACTTTAGGTTGGCATGATTTCGTCATAGTGTGGGAAAAATGGAGGAGGAATCGAGACTTTTATTTCAAAAATATTGTTTAGAATTGTTCGTCAATCAAAACAGCTTTCGCTAATCGTAAGACCAGTTATACGGGACGATTTTTGGAAAAATTTCGAATTATTTTTAGTTACCTAGCGCCCAGAATGAACAGTGCTCTAACTTGCACGCCGAAATGATGAATTATCTAGAGAGTTTGAATGAGCCTCAGCAAGAGGGAGTATTGAACACGGAGGGACCATGCATGCTCATCGCGGGTGCCGGTTCTGGTAAAACCAGGGTATTAACCTATCGTATAGCGCACCTGATCAGCAAGGGAGTGGATCCCTTCAACATCATGGCGCTCACCTTTACTAATAAGGCAGCCAAGGAAATGCGAGACCGCATTGAACGGGTAGTTGGCCACGATGCAAGGAATTTGTGGATGGGAACATTTCACTCGGTTTTCGCGCGGATCCTCCGGGCAGAGGCGCGCCACCTGGACTATCCAAGCAATTTCACCATCTACGACACAGACGATTCGAAAACCCTGATCAAAAATATTATCAAAGAATTGGGGCTCGACGACCAGGCGTACAAGCCGAGTACCGTCTACAACAGGATTTCAGCGGCAAAAAACAGCTTGATTGGATGGCAGGACTATCTGGCAAATGCTGAGCTGATGGGCGACGATGCGGCCAACTTAAGACCGGAGATTGGCAAAATTTATAAGACATATGCCCTGCGTTGCTTCAAGGCCGGTGCAATGGATTTCGACGATTTGCTTTTTAACACGGATAAACTTTTCAAGGAACACCTGGAGGTATTGAACAAATATCAACATCGTATACAATACGTGTTGGTAGACGAGTTTCAGGATACCAATCTTTGCCAATATTTCATCATTCGGAAACTCGCAGCAGTTCGCCAAAATATTTGTGTAGTCGGTGACGATGCTCAAAGTATTTACGCATTTCGTGGCGCGGACATTACAAACATTTTGAATTTTGAGCGCGATTATCCCGAACTGAAAATTATAAAGCTGGAGCAGAATTATCGCTCCACTCAAAACATCGTGAATGCTGCCAACTCTGTAATAAAAAAGAATCGGGCGCAGCTTCCAAAAAATGTTTGGACCTCCAACGAGGAAGGCTCTCTGATAGAACTTATCAAAGCCGTATCCGATAACGAAGAGGGTAGACTAATCGCTTCATCCATTTTCCAGGAGAAAATGCAGCACCAGTTGAAGTTCAGTGACTTTGTCATTTTATACAGAACCAACAGCCAGTCGCGGGCCATCGAAGAGGCTTTGCGTCGAATGAATATAAAATACAAAGTTGTTGGTGGACTCTCCTTCTATCAGCGAAAAGAAATCAAAGACCTGCTGGCCTACATGCGATATTCAATCAACCAACAGGATGAGGCATCATTTCGAAGAATTATAAACCTGCCAAAGCGGGGCATTGGAGACTCCTCTATCGATAAGATTATTGTCGCAGCCAACGATCACGACCTGCCTATCTGGGAAGTAGTCCAACATGCGGATAAGTTCATCGGAGGCAGAGCGGCATCTCCGATTGGAGATTTTGTTGCCATGATAAAACGCTTTGGGATTGAAGTTGAAAGAAAGGATGCCTACGATGCTGCATTTGAAATTGCAAAAGGATCGGGCTTGCTGCGCGAACTTTACGAAGATAAGACCGTTGAGGGCTTAAGCCGGTATGAAAACGTTCAGGAATTATTGAACGCTATAAAGGAATTTGTTGACGATCCGGAGCGCCAGGATAAAAGTCTGGGGGCCTTTTTACAAGAAGTTTCGCTGGTAACCGGTCAGGATGAGGATAAGGACCAGGACACCGAAAAGGTAACGCTAATGACCATCCACATGGCCAAAGGGTTAGAGTTCCGGCATGTGTACATTGTGGGGTTGGAGGAGGATCTGTTCCCATCCCAAATGATGTTAAGCAGCCGCGCCGATTTGGAGGAGGAAAGAAGACTTTTTTATGTAGCGATCACACGCGCTCAAAAAAGACTGTTTTTATCCTACGCATTGACCCGCTATCGATTCGGGCGATTAAAGAACTGCGAACCCAGCCGGTTCCTGGATGATATCGATCAATCGTACATTAAAGTAAGCAGCAAATTTGCGGGCCTGGAGTCGGTCCCGCCTAACAGTGAGTATGCGAAAACTCTGGTGAGCGGTATTCGAAAGACTATTAGCTCCACTCCACCTCCGAAAGTTACTTCTTACAGAGCACCAACTGACTTTGTACCCAGCGACACAGCATCTTTGCAGGAGGGAATGAAGGTTGAACATCCGAAATTTGGGTTTGGGATGGTGTTGCAGATGGATTTTACCGGCGCTGACCGAAAAGCGAAGATAAAATTCGACGATTTTGGAGAGAAGACCTTATTGCTTAGCTTTGCTAAACTTCGAATTCACAACTAAAGGTTGGGTAGATTTTTGCGTGGTGACAATCCACCGTACAGCCGTATACACGTCCATAGAATAGAATCAACAAAAAAATGATAGGAGAATATAACTCACAACGTCCGGATATTATTCTGAAAGAATATGGTCGGAACGTTCAAAAGCTGGTTGAATACCTCAGAACAGTATCTGACAAAGAGAAGCGTACCGAACTCGCTTACACACTCATCGAGCTTATTAAACAATTGACCCCCAGTATTAAAGATCAACCCGATAATCCGCAGCGGCTGTGGGACGATTTGTACATCATAGCAGACTTCAATCTCGAAGTAAACAGCCCATACCCGATGCCTGAGCGGGAACTGATCTTCAAGAAACCGATGAAGATGTTATATCCAAAAAATGATGTACGCTTCAAGCACTACGGAAAGAACATCGAAAAATTGGTCAAAGAGGCTTTGAAAAAAGATGATGCGCAGGAACGTGAGGAAGCCATTATCTACCTCGGCAAACTGATGAAGACATTTTACGGTAATTGGAACAAGGAAACCTTGGATGACTCTGTAATTTTAAGGGATATCCAGGCTATGTCCGGCGGCGCGTTAAATATGACGATTGAAAAAGTCAGAGAAGACAACCTCTTTGAGAAGCTTTATAAAGAGCGGAAAAAAGCAAGGCCACAAGGCAATGGTGGTGGAGGTGGTCAACAACGTCATCAGGGTGGCGGCCATCGTTCGTTCAAGAACAATAAAGGTGGTAATTTCAGAAGGCGGAGGGATCAGTAATTGGTAATTGTAAGTAGTAAGAATAAGTGGTTGGTAGTAAGTAGGGATTAGCCGGTTTTTGAGATTATATTTTTTATGGTGACCGGCAGAACACGAGCGTTTAGCTCACATTTTTTAGTTTCACCAAATCAAGTCATTAGTATCAATGAGTATTTTTAAGATCCGTGGAGGAAAAAAATTAAAGGGAGAAATCACTCCTCAAGGCGCAAAAAACGAAGCACTCCAAATTCTAAGCGCAACACTATTATCACCGGAACCCATTACCATTCATAATGTGCCGAACATTGTGGATGTAAATAAGCTAATTGAACTTATCGGCGCGATGGGTTCAAAGGTCGAAAAGCTTGGATCGGAATCGTACAGGTTCACAGCGTCGTCGATAAATGTCAAGTATTTAGAAACTGAAGAATACAGGAAGAAAGCGGCTGCGTTGAGGGGTTCCGTTATGTTGCTCGGTCCGATCCTGGCACGCTTCGGAAAAGCATCAATGCCAAAACCCGGAGGCGATAAAATTGGCAGACGCCGATTGGATACACACTTTCTTGGATTTCAGAAACTGGGCGCAAAATTCAATTTTGATGCCGACGAGCACCTGTTCACAATAGATGCAAGTCAGTTGAAAGGTACATACATCCTCCTTGACGAGGCATCCGTAACGGGCACGGCCAATATTGTGATGGCTGCTGTTCTTGCAAAGGGAACAACGACAATCTATTATGCCGCCTGCGAACCGTACCTGCAGCAGCTTTGTCTGATGCTAAACCGGATGGGCGCAAAAATCAGTGGAATAGGTTCTAATTTGCTTACCATCGAAGGAGTTGAAAAACTTGGAGGCACTGAACATACACTTCTTCCCGACATGATCGAAATCGGAAGCTTTATCGGTTTAGCAGCCATGACGCAGTCGGAAATAACGATCAAGAACTGCCGAATTGATATGCTGGGAATAATTCCTGAAATTTTTAAACGCCTAGGCATCAAGTTGGAGTTCCGGGGTGACGATATCCACATACCCTCCCAGGAACGGAACGAGATTGAGACCTTCATTGATGGCTCAATATTAACCGAGTCGGACGCTCCATGGCCGGGTTTTACACCAGACTTGATCAGCATCGTGCTCGTCGTTGCTACTCAGGCAAAGGGAACTGTTCTTATCCATCAGAAAATGTTCGAGAGCCGTTTATTCTTTGTCGACAAACTAATCGACATGGGGGCGCAGATCATTTTGTGTGATCCTCACCGTGCCAATGTTATCGGGCTCGATAGAAAACAACAACTGAGAGGCATCAAGATGTCTTCGCCCGACATACGTGCAGGGGTTGCGTTGCTCATCGCCGCCTTGTCTGCGAATGGAGTCAGCGAGATTTCAAACATCGATCAAATCGATCGGGGATACCAGAATATTGATACCCGGTTGAAAGAATTGGGTGCGGATATTCAGAGAGTTATATAAGCTGTCAGCGGTCAGCATTCAGCCGACATCTTGAGTATGCGAAACGCAAAACGCATAAGGCAAAAGGCGGAATGCTAGTGACTGCGATGGGTCGTTTGACACCATTAATTCTTAAAACCCTGGAGGCATGCATACGCTCGCTAATCGAGCGAAACTTTAAACTTTAAACCTCAAACTTTAAACTTTAAGCTTCAAACCAACCGGACAATGATCCGATCCCAGGTATTGGTCGTAAACCATCGCGTCCTTTACATGATCGATGATGCGTTCGGGAACAAGGAAGTAATCGATTCGCCAACCAGAATTTTTGGCCCGGGCATTTGTAACGTAATTCCAATAAGTGTACTTGACCTGTTCGGGATAAAAACGTCTGAATGTATCCACAAAACCGCATTCCAGTAGACGGGTAAAGCCATCGATTTCTCTTTGCGTATAACCCGCTGATTTATTGTAATTTTCTTTTGGCCGGGCAATATCTATGGGCTGATGAGCTACATTCAAATCACCACATATAATGGATGGCTTCCGTCGGTCGAGCCATTGCACGTACTCTCGGAAATCTATATCCCAACGTTCGCGGTAATCTAAACGGGAAAGCCCCTCTCCCGCATTTGGGGTATAAACTGTTGTAAGAAAAAATGTAGGATACTCGGCGGTGATCACCCTTCCCTCCTGATCGTGTTCTTCTAATCCCATGTCGTACGTGACTTGCAGAGGCTCAATTTTGGAAGCGATTGTCGTTCCAGAATATCCTTTGCGGGCCTTCGAAGCATTTACGTAAACATGATAGCCATCAAGTGATTCCAACGATGCGCGCACATCTTCCTCACCGGCTTTCGTTTCCTGCATACAGAAAATATCAGGATCCATCATTCGGATATCCTTATAAAAATCTTTCTTGATGATGGAGCGAATACCGTTTACATTCCAATTGACTAAATGCATATTAATTTAAAGTTGAAACTTTAAGGTTTTGAGGTTTGAAGTTCTCAGAGTTCAGGTATGGGACAATTTACGGGTGATTGCAACCTCATTTTCGATTTTCAGAGCATTAAAGTTCGAACCTCGAACCAATAAAAAGTCCTCCGAACCTTTATCTCTGCGCAACTTTAAACTTTAAACCTGGAACCTTAAACTTTTGTATAAATAAAAAAGTCCTGCAAAAACAGGACTTCACATATTCTTTAGAAAAGAGTTTAACCTTTCTTCGCCTTTGCTTTGAACTCTTCCTTGATCTTTTCTACATCAACGTTTCTGATGACAGGTTGAAAATTTTGATTCTTCAACGATTGACGTCTAACTGCTGATTTTGCCTTGTCCTTGCGGCCTTTTCGTTTCAATCTGGTTACTGCCATGATTCGGTTAATTTTGAGTGCGCAAAAATAAGCGGGAAATCCTTAATCACAAAGTTTATGGTTTAAAGTTTAAGGTTTAAAGTTGCGGTCTGCAGGTTTACCCTTAAAATTGCGGCTTATTAAGTTTAAATCTCAGGTTGGATGTGTTTACGCGGAAACTTCAATCTGAACCTTATTCATCTATATGGAAAAACCTACCCTTCCAAAAGGAACCCGGGATTTTGGACCGGCCGTAATGGCCAAAAGGCAGTTCATTTTAGATCATATCCGCGCCGTATTCCAAGTGTTTGGTTTTCAGCCGCTTGAGACTCCGGCGATGGAAAACTTGTCAACCCTTACCGGAAAATACGGCGATGAAGGTGACCAACTATTGTTCAGGATCCTGAATTCGGGAGATTTCTTGAAAACGGTCCCTCCGGATCTCCTTCAATCCCGTAATTTCAAGTCCACAAGCAGCCTCATTGCGGAAAAAGGCTTGCGATACGATCTGACTGTCCCGTTCGCCCGCTATGTGGTTATGAATCGGAATGAAATAAGCTTTCCTTTCAAGCGCTATCAAATCCAGCCTGTTTGGCGGGGCGATAATCCACAAAAGGGTAGATATCGCGAGTTTTACCAGTGTGACGCTGACGTTGTTGGAACATCATCCCTTATCTGTGAATCCGAAATTATACTAATGATCAAAGCGGTGTTCACGCGGTTAGGCATTGCTAATTATACGATTAAACTAAATCACCGCGGTATTCTTTCAGGTATCGCAAATGCAATCGGGGCGGAACAAAAGGAAGCTGCGCTATTCATTGCGATCGACAAGCTGGACAAGATTGGCGATGAGAAAGTAAAGGATGAGTTGCGTACTAAAAATTTTTCCGAAGAAAGTCTTTCGATGCTCTTTGACATCCTCAATTCCAAGGGATCTTTCCGCGACAAACTAAATTTCTTGAATTCAAAAATCGGGAGCAGTGAAGCAGGCGCAAAAGGTATCAGGGATATAAATGATGTTCTTACGCTGTTAAACAATTTTGGATCGAACGACGAGCACGTAGAATTTGACATCGCACTGGCCCGAGGCCTCAGCTACTATACCGGCTGTATTTTTGAAGTGAAAATCAACGATGTCAAAATAGGAAGTGTAAGCGGCGGCGGACGGTACGATAACCTGACCCAAGCTTTTGGCGATAAAGAAAAATTATCAGGTGTCGGTTTTTCCTTCGGAGTAGATCGTCTCTATGATGCTATGAACGAACTCAATCTGTTCCCTGCGGAGGCGCAGGCATCATCAAAAATTCTTATTTGTCACTTTGATGACACCAGCATGCGATATGGTCTGGGACTTCTTGCCAAACTGCGTGAGGCAGGTATTGCCTCAGAAATTTATCCGGATGGTTCCAAATTGAAAAAACAGTTGGAGTTTGCAAATAAAAAAGGAATCGAATATACCCTCATCATAGGCTCCGAAGAAATGAACACTGGGAGGCTGGCTGTGAAAAACATGATTGAGGGAAAACAAGAAACGTTGACCCTTGAAGAGGTGATCGGCAGGTTAAAATAAATCGCATTAGTTCCTAACTTAGCAGCACTACGTCTGACGAGAAAAACTTCAACCAAGCAAAGACGCAAGGGAATTTAATGGCAAAGACCAAAATTCATTATATCTCAAATCTAAAGCTAAGCCTCGAAGATATTGCGTTGGTCAGCACCGGGAGAATTACCCTTGAGCTCTCAAATGAAGCAAAAGAAAAAATTGAGCTGTGCAGGGCTTATCTCGATAAGAAACTAAGTGAATCGAATCAACCGCTGTATGGAATCAATACCGGATTCGGGTCCCTATACAACCGACACATCCCACCACACCAATTGGAGAAACTCCAGGAGAACCTTGTGAAATCTCACGCTTGCGGTACAGGTCCTGAAGTTCCAGTCGAGATTGTCAGGCTGATGCTTTTTTTGAAAATTCAATCGTTGTCGTATGGCCACTCCGGTGTGCAGCTCTCTACTGTGCGTAGGCTTGTCGAAATGTATAACGAAGACGTTCTGCCCGTGGTTTATGAAATGGGCTCGCTTGGTGCATCAGGAGACCTCGCGCCGCTTGCCCATATGTCGCTACCGTTAATCGGCCTCGGTGAAGTAAGACATCGTGATGAAAAATTTCCCGGTGAGGATCTTCGAAAAAAATTGCAATGGGAACCACTTGCGCTGCAGACAAAAGAAGGTCTCGCACTCCTGAATGGCACGCAGTTTATGAGCGCATATGGCGTTTGGTGTACACTTCATGCACAAAGATTGTTGAAACTTGCCAATTGGATATCCGCGCTTTCACTCGATGCTTTTGATGGACGTATCGAGCCATTCCTTCCTTCAGTCAGTGCCATTCGTCCACAACGCGGACAAATACAAATATCGCAGGAGATAATGCGTATCCTTTCAGATAGCGAGTTGATCCGGCAAAACAAAAAACATGTTCAAGACCCTTATTCCTTCAGGTGTATTCCCCAGGTACACGGCGCAAGTTCCGATGCCATCGATTTTGTCACTAACATATTCACCATTGAAGTAAACAGTGTAACGGACAATCCAAATATTTTTCCGGCTGATAACACGATTATCTCTGCGGGAAATTTTCATGGACAATCATTGGCTTTAGCGCTTGATTTTCTTTGCATTGCCTTGGCGGAGTTAGGCAGCATTTCAGAGCGGAGAACTTTCCAGCTTATCGCTGGAGCGCGGGATCTACCCAATT
>CAMLER010000122.1 GCA_946478915.1 uncultured Chryseolinea sp. | reverse complement strand
TTAAATTATTATTCTTTAAAAATCGTTGAAGCTCATCCTTCAACTGATCCTCTGCTGGCTTGTACACCATGTGCATGTCGCGAATGGAACACCACGTCGATGGAGAGTGTGCTCCAGAAAGCATAAAGAACGCGGAGCCTTCACCCTGTATAGAACCTCTTGTCGTGGTGTCAAATAACTTGAGACTATTTACATGCTCGACCTTAAAATGATGGGCACGCATGCTGGCCTTATATTGCACCTCTGCAGCTTCATCGTACGATCCGATGAGCAAATTCATCGCCGGATTCTCATTTAGCTGCATCATCCCATCGATCAAAGCATTCTCCATACCAAAGCCTTTGCTGGCATAGGTATTATTAAATCCCATACATTTAAATGTTAAAGCAACCAGTCCTGCGAGCGCGTTAGAGGTGCTTTGCATAAAGTAGGTGGGCGTCAGTTGTTTTTCTGATTGGTTCAAGACTTCATTGAGAAATTTTGCAGTTTCCTCGAGAAATCCATATCCAGTCGCCGTAATAATTCCATCGGGGGTTTTAATTTGGGCATCGCGTAGACAGATCGTTGCAGCTGATAAACCAATGCGAAGCATTCGGCTGAGCCGGCGCATTTGGATAGGATTTATGTATGCCTTGAAATCAGGGGTAACGCAGGTAAGAACATTTTGGTTATACTCCTTTATTTCGGAAAGAAAGTTTTCGGGATCAAATGTCTTCTGAGGAGATATGATACCTATTCCATTGATATAATACAGTCCCGTTTTTTCTACCATGTCCTACACCGATGCTAATAGTAACGATGACGTATTTCCTCCAAACCCGAAAGAATTAGACAGTACATTCTTTAGTTTGCTGCCTTTTTTTAATTGAACTACTGGCTCGATCTCCAGATCAGGTATGGGGTTCCTAAAATTTAAGTTTGGCCAGATCATCTCTTGTTTTAGCGCCAGTAAACAGAACACCGCTTCAACGCTACCTGCTGCAGCCAGGGTATGCCCTGTATATGGTTTCGTAGAACTGAACAAAGGAATCGATTCTTCAAATAGACGCTTTATACCTAACCCTTCTGAGAGATCATTGTTTTCGGTAGCGGTACCGTGCGCGTTGATATAATCCACTTCATGTGGTTGGATACCGGCTGAATTCAAAGCCAGTTTCATGGCAAGATATGCGCCGGCTCCATCTGGAGAGGATGCAGTTTGATGGAATGCATCATTTGCATTTCCATACCCCTTCACTTCTGCTAATGCTTTCCTTCCACTTTTGACCAGTGCTGCTTCAGATTCCAATACAAGATACGCCGCTCCTTCACCTATATTAAGACCATTTCTTGTAGCATCAAATGGACGGCAGTGATCACTATCAAGAATCATAAGCGTGTTGAAACCATTGAGCGTAAATTTCGACAGCGCTTCGGCACCACCACAAATCACACGCTCAAGTTTATTATTCCGGATCAGCTGCGCGCCATGCATTATTGAGTTTGCAGAGGATGAACATGCGGTGCTGATCGTGCCCAGGTATTTCCTAATCCCGACATGGTCAGCTATTCTTTCACAATGTTCGCCTGAGGTCGCAGTATCTGTAAAACGTACAAAATCACCCTGGCTCTTCGCATCCATCAACTCATCAAAATAGGTTTCAAACTCCCGTATCCCTCCGGTGGTCGTGGCAGAAACAAGACCGGAATTTTTGATTTCTTCTTGTGATAGGTCAGCGTGTAGTATTGCTTCTTTCAAAGCAATGAGTCCTAATAGCGACGTGCGTGTGAAACCATCATGCTGACTTACACTGGAAAGATTGCACAGTTCTTTTTCGGTAAGCTTAATTTCGCATGCTGAAATTGAGTTGCGATGAACAGTATCCAATACCTCTATAGGACCAAAACCATGGCTACAGTTTACGAGAGACCGAAAATTTTCTTCTGCGTTCTTACCTACGGATGTGATGATGCCAAAACCTGTGACGAACACACGTTGAATCATACCTGCTTTCGATTCTTGGCTATGTATTCCGCCATGGTTCGGATACTTTGAAATACGTGGCGTCCCTCCTTAGGGTCCTTCAATTTGATACCATAATTTCGATCAAGCAAAACAACAAGCTCAAGAGAGTCGATGGAGTCAAGTCCGAGACCCTCACCAAACAGCGGTGTGTTTTCATCGAAACCCTCCGGAAGCATTCCCTCCAAATTTAATTGCTTGATCAATTCTTCACGGAGTTCAACTATAAGTTCATCTACTGTCTGATTCATGGCTTAGTTATTATATTTCGTTACACAACTGTTCGTGACTTATGGATGACAACGCTGGCAGCCAACGCTGCCAGAGAAAAACCCATTAATCGTAAAACATTTGGTAAAATTGCTTGTATCGAGGCTTGTCGCAAAAATAAATCATTAAAAGATTCCAACCCCCAACTCATTGGAGAAAATCGGCTGACCGTTTGTAAAATTTCAGGCATAATGTACACTGGTACCCAAACGCCGCCAATCGCTGAAAGAATTACGACAGACACAGATCCAAAAGAAAGAGCCTGCTGCGCGGTGCGGAAGTAGACACCAATTAAAACACCGTATCCGGTGGCAGCCATGGCAACGGAGCACGCAGTTAATAAGATACCCATTGGATTGTCTCCCAACACCAACTTCGTTAAACCGAGCATCGGCATTATCACGATGCCGATCGCAATCATCAGCAGAAACTGAATGAGGCAAACAAGAAAATAGAATACAAATTTGCCCGATATAACAGGCCATTGCGAGCCTGAGATCAGTCGCAGTCGCAACATGCTACCTTCCTCTCGCTCCTTGATGAAATTTCCAGCAAGTGGATAAAGGATAAAGAACATGGCAAACATTGTCCAGGCGGGTACATTGTGCTGAACCGAATTTAGCATAATGCCCTCATATTTTGTGTCGGAAGCATAGCGCTGATCCACTTTCATGACTTTGCTGAAATCGA
The DNA here is from genome assembly GCA_946478915.1 of uncultured Chryseolinea sp. Next base: position 7,392 of record CAMLER010000122.1, on the reverse strand, counting down.
AAGTCATTTTTTCAGGAGATTCGGGTCGGCCTTCGCTCAATTGTTGCTGAAGTTCATCCAGTACCCATTCCGTTTGAACATTAGCTGCAATTTTTTCAACGGCAGCAGATAACGTTTGCTTATAATTAGATTTGATAGCAGGGTCGTAAAGAATCCGGATATTGATGGCGGGTAATTGAGTGGAGTCAGTCTCTTCGAGGAGACCAAAATTGGCGAATACATTTGTTATCAGCTGATTCGTTTTTTTTCTCAGGTCAACACTCGCATTTGGTGGAAGAATGATTGCCGCCTTGAATTTTCCAGCCTGCACCCATTCCTTCGCCTCTACCGTATCCGTATTCGTGACAAGCTGAATGTTTGGAGAAGCCTTAAACGCTTTCATGATGCGGGCGCTAAGTGAATCATTGTCATTGTCTACAAAGAGCACATCTAACTTTACTTCCTGGTAGTCTCGGAAGGGTGCATCTTGTACCAGCGCCATCACAATGACGAGGGCCAGTGGCATAATAAAGATTAATGCCATGCCGCCCGGGTCGCGAATCAGCAAAAGAAATTCTTTGTATATGGTTGATAAGACTTTCAATCGCGAATATTTCTACCTGTTAATTTAAGAAACACCTGCTCAAGGTTTTTGCAATCACCGTGAGCTCCAAGAATGGATTCCTTTGTACCTGACGTAATCAATCTTCCTTCGTCAACAATACCAAGATGAGAACAGATTCTCTCCGCTTCTTCCAACACGTGTGAAGAATAAATGATGGTTGTTCCTTCACTTTTAATTGTGTCCAAAAAACTGAGGATCATATTTCGCGACTGAACATCGACACCAGCGGTCGGTTCGTCCAGAATAATAAGTTTCGGTTTATGAAGGATTGCCGCGATGAGGTTCAACCTTCTCCTCATCCCTCCGGAAAAAGTAGATACTACCTTATTCTTCTTTTCAATCAAACCGAAAGTGCTCAAATAGGTTTTGATTTGAGAAATGATTTCAGTTTTCCCCATACCATACATTCGACCGAAATAAAAAAGATTTTCGTAAGCTGTCAACGTGGGAAAAAGTGCTATCTCCTGCGGTGCTACTCCAATTCGTTTGCGTACTTCAAGACCGTTGTCGGGCATATCGAGTCCGAAGACTGAAACAGATCCGGAATCAGGTTTCATCAGTCCGCATAGCATCATTACTGTTGTAGACTTTCCTGCGCCATTGGGTCCAAGCAAACCGAATACGGCTCCCTCTTCTATTTCGAAAGATAAATCTGATACGGCGCGTTTGGGCGAGTGTGGATACTGTTTTGAAAGATTTCGAAGTTGAACAATGTTGACGCTCATTTTGCCCTGCTCACGTCATATAGTTCCTGAAAAATTTCGTGCTCCCGTTGAGCACATGCTTCAAGCATATCTGCGAGCTCAGCAAAAGTTTTAGTATCAGATTTTCGGTTCTTGCAAACTCTTCCTGCATAGTATGCGAAGTCGCGTAACTGATCACCACTCTGGGTAAGACGCCTGGAAAGGTTGAAGAGTTTTTCGTCTTGTAATTTTTCACTAGCCTGATCGAGAAAAGCAGCATAGATGAATCGAAAGCCCGCGCCGCCTGTGCCAATCTCCTCTTGCATGCGAATGAGATTTCCTAACCATTGAATCGCCTTCCTGTCGCCGATCCTTTCGGGCCAGTATCGCAACCGTTTCGAGAGGTATCGCATACCTTTTGATCCCACGAGAGGGACTGGTATCCTTGTCATGTGGTCGCTCGTCTGCCTGATCCCTTTCCAAAGTGCTTTTTCAAGACTGAAATTGGAAGGTATTTGAACAGGATAATACATTCGGCCGCTCGGCTCGGGCATTCCTTTAGCAAATCTTGCCCGGACCAGATCTTCGTAAGAAATCTCAGTTGTATATTCCATTACCGGATCGCTGACAAGGTAGTTACCGTTTTCTTTTCCGAAGACGATAATGTTGTGCGCATTGAAATGGAAGCGATATGCGGCAGGGAGATAGTTTAGATAAAAGACCGACGTCAGCATCCCAACAGGTTGTCCTTTCTCAAGCATTTGATCGAGAGCCTGCATCGCCTTGGTAGGTGACGAGAATTTTTTTGTCTCGATTTTAATTCCGATGCGGTCGGAGAATCGCTTAAAGATTTGTCCTGGCCAGATACGATACGCAGCAACGGGTATACCATTCACTTTGATGAATGGCAGATACGAAAAAAACAGGCCAGAACCAATTCCGAATACCATTGGCTCATCGAACTCCAGTCCATGAAAACGAAGAAGGTTGGATACAACACCACTTTCACAATGCGCTGACTGTTTGTGCGTAAAATTAACGGTCATTTTTTCTTAACAGTTCTATGTTAGTAAGCTCTTCAACGGTAATTCGAAATGTGTATGCGTACTTCTCCAAGGTTTTACGCGACAGCTGTTTAAAAAAATAAGGGTAACAGTGGAGTTTAACCATAACGGTAAAAGTTGAAGCATAGCTGGCAACCATCGAATAGGTCATGATGTTCTTTTTTATATGAAAAAGAAGGGGACTTGCCTTACCCTCCAGCACTTTCTTCCTTGCGTCTTCTACATCATCATTGACCACATCCCAGGCTTGCTGCATGGCAACCGTTTCAGGTTCCCACCCAATGCTATTCACCTTTACATAGTGACCTTTGTCGTCGGTGGCATAGTAGAGTTTCGCGAGCTTCCCTTCGTTTAGGTTTTCATGATCCTGTGGAACGTGGTCTTTTTCCATATAGGTAATCCGTTAGTCAGTATTTCTCAAAGATTTCTCAATAGTTTGTCACGACTAACGGTATGGCTAAACTACCGTCAGCAGTATGTACGCGTAGTTAAACCGCGCGCTTTCCGGAATCATCATCAAAACCTGATCGTCTTTCTTCAGCTTACCAGAGTTGAAAATTTCTTCCAGCATCAGAAAAGGAGACGCTGCGCCAACATTCCCAACCCACGACAAATTTGTAAACCATTTGGATGTGGGAAGATCCTCGCCGAGCCCGATCGCATTCAATTCTTTATCAATTCTTGAGGCAAAATATTGAGATGAAAGGTGTGGGAGAAACCAGGTAATTTTCTTAGGATCAAATTTCTTTGCATCGGCAAGGTTTTTCAAAAGCTCACCTCCTTTTTTCACAATGAAGTCGCCAAGTAATTTCGTGTCTTGTTTAATAGCAAAGACGGACTCGCCAGTCCAGACATCCTGATCCAGGTCGCTCCATCCAATAAATTCTCCTTCGGCGTCCTTTATCGCACCAGCATACATGCATGCCGGAAGTTCGTGCGCAAATGATCGCTGCTCAATCCATTCTATGCGAAGCGATAAGGCGTTCGGATTAGGCATATCCTGTAACAGTGCCGCACTGGCTCCGTCCGATAGCATAAACCGCAGGAAATCCTTTTCAAAAGCGATAATCCCATCTCCCTCGAGTTGAGCGACTTTCGCGCCTTCTTCTTTGAAATACTTGGCAAGCATCCAGGTGGAAAATCGTTCTGATCCTGTGCAGACGGCGTTAGAGGAAGCTCCTGAGAGTACGGAGAGAAAACCAAATTTTAATGCCTGGATACCTGCGCTGCAAGCTCCGGTGGTCGAGTTGATCTCAACTGTCTGGCCACCCAACGCGCCGTGAACCATTGCTGCGTGAGCAGGAAGTAACTGGTCAGGAGTTGTTGTCCCACACGATAAAACCTCAATATCTTCCAAAGTAAAATTTCGGTCGAAAAGCTTCTCAATCGCCAGCCGGGTAAGCTCGGTATTGGTATGCGTTGTATTTCCTTCTTTATCAGATGCGTAATAGCGTGTCTTTATCTGATTGTTTCGAAGGATGAGTGGCTTTGCTTTAGATGCTTGATTGTTGATCCTTCCCAGAATATTCTCCATCTCATCATTGGACACCGGATCGTTTGGTAGGAAACTCGTCAATTTTGTTATATAAACACTCCTGTTCATTCGCTGCTATAAGTTTGCGTCATTTTTGGCCGTTTTTACTATGGCAATTTGAGCCCGAAAGTAGTTCTTTCCATTAAGAATTAAAAAAAAATGGGCCATTTTGGCTCCGTGTTAACGTATGTTAAGTGTTAGTTTCGCAAGAACAAAGTAAACATCTGAACGACTCAAAAAATTTCGTATCAACCGGCTTTTAAAATTGACAGGGTTGTAATCACCCGCGCAACGAGTTTTGCTTGAAATATTCAACTTCCCGAAGGAGCTCTTTGCGATTGATTGTTAACATTATTTTAGATACAATCCATAACAGGGGTGACAGAATAAAAATTGCGGTCGGCAACAGATACATAAAAATGTAAACTCTGATTTTGCGACCACTGGAATGAATCGGCCCACCGGACGCAATGAATTTAGACCAGACAGAAAACGCTTTCTGCCCTCTTCGCTCTAATAACACGAGGTTAGGCTTGATGTCAATGGCTCCGGCGTCGTTTAGTTTGGTCTGAAGGGAAGTATAACTTTCTGATGTAATAGCCTCGTTGATTAACTCACCGTAGGCTTTGGCGTGGTCAATATCGGTTTGCGAGACACCAGCTGCAGGAAAAATCCAAAATGGTTTTTTATCCCCAGTAAACATCCACCGCAGTATGGTAATCAGGCTTGTCAGATTTGATGATCGATCGATCAACGCTACATGTCCGATGAGCGACGCATTGATCGCTTTCAATCGCCGCTTTACTGTTTCCTGCGCACCCAACCACATGTTCCGGCAACCGAGCACAGTTATCACAGGTTTGCCCGATAATATTTTCAGGGCATCCTCAGACTGTAGGAATGAGCTTATGGGCCGCGATGGTGTGAGAAACCATGGTTGATATCCCAGTATGATAACGTCATAACCGTTGGTCGCCTTGGTCGATACCGATTTCAGCTTTTGGGGTTTCTGACTAAAAACTTCAGGAAACGCATTGAAGAATTGATAGGATGTCCAGGGAAACGGAAATTTTTCCTCCGGCTGAATCTGTTCGAAATGAATCGTATGCCCTGCGTGTATCAACGGTTTTACCAGAGATTCCAGAATAGATAATAGCTGTCCGGACTGCGTATAGTACAGAATGAGGATTCTTTTCATTGAGGTCTTTTTGCCGAAGCCACAAAGTAAAAGTTTTTGCGGCATATCCCGTCCACTTCAGCAGCCTTAAGGACAATTTATAACATATGATATTTTTTCCAGCACCTTTTGGCGCCGCTGGTGCAATCGATTTTCCGAGGATTTAAATCCATTACGTAAATTTTTATACGTATATATACGTAATTGCTGCGCGTTGTACTTATTTTTAGTACGTAAATAAACGTAGTTTCATTAAAACTTCCCTCATGATGAAAGCAAGCAGGATTAACTTATTCGACTTCCGATCCGTTCCGATGCGGACTTTCCACATCACCTGGATTACATTTTTCGTGTGTTTCTTTGGCTGGTTTGGTATCGCTCCGCTAATGCCCGTGGTGCGAGAGGACCTTGACCTTACCAAAGCCCAAATCGGAAACATTATTATTGCTTCGGTAGCGATTACAATCTTTGCCCGACTGCTTTTCGGATGGCTGTGCGACAAAATTGGTCCCCGTATTTCCTACACCATATTGTTGCTGGCGGGTTCTCTCCCCGTAATGTTTATTGGGCTGAGTGACAGCTATGAATCATTCCTCATTTTTCGCCTGGCTATTGGTGTCATCGGCGCCTCATTTGTCATCACGCAGTATCATACATCGGTCATGTTTGCGCCGAATGTCGTTGGGACGGCTAACGCTACTGCTGCAGGGTGGGGGAACATGGGTGGTGGGGTTACCCTAATGGTAATGCCCATTGTATTTGCCGGCTTCGTCGGCCTCGGATATATCAATGAATCAGCATGGCGCTATAGCATGGTGCTTCCGGGCGCAGCTTTATTCATCATGGGTTTGGTTTACTACTTCTTTACCCAGGATACCGCCGAAGGTAACTTTAAAGACCTCCGCAGAAAAGACCCGGATTTCAAAGCGAAAGCCAACGATTCAAAGGGCAGTTTCTGGAGCTCCTGCAAAGATTACCGCGTTTGGGTTTTGTTCCTCGCTTATGGGGCATGCTTTGGTATCGAGATTACCATTGATAATATCGCGACCCTCTACTTTGTCGACAACTTTGGTCTGGGCCTAAAAGAAGCTGGCATTATCGCTGGCACTTTTGGAATGATGAACATTTTTGCGCGCGCCCTTGGGGGAATCTTTGGTGACAAGGCCGGCAAAAGATGGGGTCTGAGGGGACGAATAATTATGCTGGGCGCCTTCCTGTTGTTAGAGGGATTGGGGATAGTTCTTTTTTCAAATATGGACACACTGGTTTGGGCAATTGTGGCCATGCTTGCCTTTGCTTTATTCCTGAAAATGGCGAATGGCGCAACCTATTCCGTGGTACCCTTTATCAACCAGAGGGCTATGGGCGCTGTCTCCGGTATCGTAGGTGCCGGTGGAAACGTAGGCGCTGTGCTTGCGGGGTTCCTTTTTACTTCAGAAACCGTCTCGTACCGCGAAAGCCTTTTTGTCATTGGTATAGCCGTAACGTTGGTATCATTCATTGCGCTCTTCATGGGATTTAACAAGTCTGAAAGCGCGGAGATAGCACCGATGAAAAAATTAGGTGAACCTGTACTTGAAAAAGCCATAGCGTGATGTCTACGAAGCTCTTTGCACCTGCGATATTATTTTTGTTTGCCTTGTGGCAGTTAAGTCCCGCTCAGGCACAATTAACGGTATCCGGTCAAATCAGAACGCGGACGGAATTGCGCGATGGCCAGGGCTCCCCTTCTGTGCGTGATACCGTCCCAGCGTTTTTTACTTCACAGCGGACCAGACTGAACTTTGGATTTGCAGCCCATCGGTTTAAGGTTTATGCTTCTGTACAGGACGTTAGAGTATGGGGGCAGGACGCCTCCTCTCTCAACCGTGTGACTACTGACGTATTCGACGGTTTCATGTTGCATGAAGCGTGGGGAGAGATCAGTCTGCTGGATACCGGGAGACTTGTAAAACATTTCACTCTGAAAATTGGCCGCCAGGAATTGGTGTACGACGATGTCCGATTGCTTGGAAATCTGGACTGGTTACAACAAGCCCGCAGACACGATGCAGTACTTCTAAAGTTTGCACATAATGGATGGACTGCACATGCAGGGGCAGCATTTAATCAAAATGCCGAGCGGAAATCGAATCATATATATAACGGTATCCCTATTGGTTATGCGGCCAGTACAAACGGGATGGCAGCAATGTACAAGTCGATGCAATTTATATACATAGGGAAAAAACTGCAATTTGGAAATACTTCATTTCTCGTATTCAAAGATGATTTCAGTAAATTCCATTTTTCTGAAACCCAGAAAAGGGAATTTACACGTCTGTCCCCGA
>CAMLER010000121.1 GCA_946478915.1 uncultured Chryseolinea sp. | reverse complement strand
CTTTGAAGATCGCATTGGAGAAGGCATGAAAGACCGCCACTTCTTCTGAGCACGGCGATTTCAGGTCTTCGATTAATAACTTCTTTCCTTCATCATCCAGTTTGGAACCCTTTTGTTCGACTATCTTATCTATATATTTCTTAGTTTCAACCTTGGGATCAATCCGTTCGATCACCAGACCGTCTGGAATTTTATCTAATTGGTTCATGAAATCATTGATGTGCGCTGCCGGATCTGTAGTGGTTAACAGTACCTGGTGCCCCCGTTTCGCCAAAATAGTTGCAATAGATGCGGCTATAATAGTTTTACCTACACCGCCTTTGCCCATTGTCATAATTAAACCACTATTGGAACTCCCTTCCAGATCATCTATCAATTTGGATAAGTCGTCAAGAGGACGCACCAATTCAGTACCGATTGCAATCTCTTCTTTTATGAGTTTGAGTTGAAGGTTGCGATCTAACAATGATCTTAATTTTTCTACACCTAGAACATTATATGGTAACGTTGGATATTCTGATTTTTCCAGACTTTGCAGCTCGGCGGGTAAACTCGCTAAATGTTCTTCAGACATTTTCTCGATTTCCAAAGCTATGGGGTCACTACGATCCATTGCTTTGAATACTCCATTTATCAATAGTTCTTGATTTGACATTCCTAGTTCTTTCAGTTCCAAACTAGTACGCGCAGCTTCCTTTAAGGATGAAGTTTCAGGACGAGCTACCAAAAAGAAAGTTGTTTGCTTTGGATCCCTTAAACTCTTGACGACCTTTTTATATCGATCCTTACTACTTTTTAGAGCAGTAGACGGACCGATGCAGGACGCACCCTTGGGATTGTTGTCGAGAAAGGTATCCCACGCAGCAGGCAACTCCAGCAAACGAATAGTGTGACCGGTAGGGGCGGTATCAAAAATGATTGCATCAAAATCTTGTAAACTACCTTCGCCTGTTATGAAACGTGAGAATTCATCAAATGAAGCTATCTCAGTGGTACATGCTCCGGAGAGTTGCTCTACTACTTTGTTTATTTCATCTGGAGAAGCTATACCTTTAAGTGGAGCAGTTGCTCTATCTCTGTATTCCTGCGCTGAAACTTCAGGATTGATATTGATGGCGAAAAGATTACCTATAATGTTATGAGGTGTTATTTCATTTTTTACCGGACTTTGTAATACGTCTTCCAAGTTGGAAGCGGGATCCGTGCTGACTAAAAGAACTTTTTTTCCCTTGTCAGCATACTTAACAGCGGTTGCACAGGCGAGAGAAGTTTTTCCTACGCCGCCTTTTCCTGTGAAGAATATAAAAGTTGATGATATTTTTTTCATTTATTTTTATCAAATGTGGTTACTGCCGGGTGATCTTAAGTTCACTAACGGTAAGTTGTTCCAGGTTTTGACGGATACGGGAATCGTCTGATCAATATACATTGTAGCTATACACAGGTAACTGATTTAAGTCACTAAGATGGAATTAACGAATGATATAAATCAGCTTTGGACCTCCTCAATTACCTCATTTCTTGTTGCAACACTTGACTGGTTCAAGGGTGATATATTATGATGGCACGTGTTCGATTCGCGCAGAACCTGGCGTCAAACAATTTTGACAGATAGGCTTAAAAACATCAATATGAAAACGACAAGAATACCATTAAGCTCGGAGTATCTAAGGGGACATAGCAGGATACTATGCAGAGAGCGGGAAATTTAACGCTGAATTTGCAGTAGGCAACCTAGTGTAGGTGTACACCGCAGGCGTATCGTATTTCTCATGGGATGAGATCCCATCCGGTTACTTGGTCGTATACCCAAGGATTGAAGACGGTCATTCGTACAAACCCGTCAGCAGGAGAGTAGACATACATCAGTCCAGGTCCATCCGTTGCAGTCGCGGTATAGTCCTGATAAATATTCACGTGTTCAAAGTTCTGACCAAATTGAGTATAGTTGCGTGCAAATTCCATCTCATTCGAATTAATGCTGGCAAAGGGAGAACAGGTAGGATTTTCCTTTGATGGTTCGGCTATCAATATCATCGGAAACCCAATACTTTCACCGTTTCGAATGGCAAAAAAATTGGAGTAATAACTCCCATCGGATGGTTCTGCAAATAAAGCAACATCCGATTCAAACCGTAATGAAAGCGTAAATACAGTATCGGACGAAAAAAAAGTGGAACCTTCTGTAATAAATTCTTTTAAGATCCATCTGTCGGATTCCTTGCCCGTGACTGCTATTACCAGCGTATCAGTCTTATATTCAAAGCGAATGTCTTCGGTGTCGGTCTTATTAAAAGCCCGAAAATAGATGTAGTAACTTCGTTGTCCTATTATCAGGTTATCGAAACGCACTGGACCTTCATCTGGCAAGCCCTTCAACGGGTCAATCTTTTCCTCAACTATTGGTACTGGCGCATCATTCGAGCAACTGTTCAAAAGCATTATCAGCATAATGATAGTGACAACGCTAATAGCTTTTTGAACAAACATAAAATCAAAATTTCTTATAGGGGCACCCTAACTGCGTCGGAGTCTGAATACAATTTAGTGAGTTCTTGGAAAAGAACTATCATCCTCTATTGCTAACAATTGTTGTAAATCGAATGTAATCATCTGTCAGTATTGTGGTGGCAGATCCGTCAGGCATATGAGTATATCCTCCGGAGAATAAATGCAAATGAATGAATACTCAGAGATTAGTGTCATCGTGAAGAACAACTTCACAGCAGAAATGTTATGAGCTCATGTATCTTCTCTTATTGTCACTATTCCTCTCCCTTCAAATGCATGTACAGTCATCCACACGCCGCTTGTTAGTTTTTGGAGAAGCTCAACCTGAATTCAAAAAGCAACTTACTTTACTCCATCAAGATAGCAGCGGTATTGCTGAAAGAGATCTTGTGATAATTATTGTTGAAAAGGAATCGGAGTATAAAAAGTATAATGTGATTTCCAATCAATTTACCTTGTTACTTATTGGAAAGGACGGGGGCGAAAAGTTGAGATCCTCTAAACCTGTCGAAATTAAAACGATTTTTCAATTGATTGATAGCATGCCCATGCGTCAGGCAGAAATGAAGAGCAGGAAAACTGGTTAGCCAAGAACACACCAGAATGTACTTATGCTATACCAAAGGACAAAGTACAGGATGCCGCGCATCCTTTTTTGGCACGCATGCTCATTAATTGTAATAATAAAATCGAACCAACGACTGGTTTCTAAAAGTTGATGACAACACCAATTGAGGGAAGTGCTGCATCGGTCTCATTTGTGTTAACAATCACGAGGTTCCGTGGCTCGACAATTTCACCTTCCTGATTGCGGTCAAGCCCATAAGCTGGCTCTGACGGTGTCTGTGAAAACAGGATGTTCTGTATATCAAAATAGAGGTCGAGGCTAAAGCGTTTGAAGTTCCACTTCTTGTCAACACGAAAGTCAAGTTGTTGAAAACTATCCAGCCGATCTTCCCCAAGCCTCGTGTAGTCGCGTACAATAGCCGGATAGTTAGCCAGAGTTTCATCTTCATTGACAGGTGCATATGGAGCTCGTCCAAGGAACCGGAATCTTGAACTGATTTCCCAATTCCGAGCGAACTTATAGCCGGCAGTTAACGACACCAATTGACCGTTATCCCATGTAGAAGGTAAATAATTATCTTTGTCACCATTTGTGAACTCACTACGATAAAATGTAAAAGCCGCGATGGCGTAGAGTTTCCCGTTGAACTTCTGCTGGTACAGTAACTCGATTCCCCTGGTTCTACCTCTACCGTCAAAGCGAACAGGCTCGTTCCCTACCACTTCAAAGCCACCGCCTTTGTTTGCCAGCGAGACATTGTCGATGATTGATACAGGGTAGTCGTTGTAAATCTTTGCAAAACCCTCAACTGAGATTCGTGACGACTCAGTGAGAAGGTATTCGATGCCTGCTACTAGATGGTCGGTTTGAATATATGATGCATTCTTGTTGATGCGGACGCCGGTATTGTCAGCGAAGCCAAGAACCGTATATGCAGGTAATTTATAGTATCGTCCAACGGAAGCATTTGCAGTCCATTTTTCTTTCTGATCAAGTCGATAAGAAATCGCCAGTCTCGGACTCAATGTTTTTTGCACTTCGTTCCCGGTCGTCGTGAATGTGTTCCCGTCAGTGCGGACACCTAACGATAATCCAAAACGATCGTTGGCGAACTTACGTGATGCCTGGACAAACACCCCGTATCTGATGAAATTCAATTCGGTATTGTAGCTGAAATTGTTGACAAGGTTCGACGTATTGTTTTTGTAATTTGCTACCTGGATCGATGTACCTGCTGTGGTAGTCCATAACCCCACGAATTTTGTTAGCGCATATCGCAATTTTGTCTCCTGCTCTTGTGAGTCGTTCTCAAAGTAAAGGCCCGATTGATTGATATTGTCTCTGAACTGTGAGAAATCATTTTCCAGGAAATTGTTGCTTATGCTTGTTGTCATAAATCCTGAGTTGTCGCGGAACCTTTTTTTCCAGGATAATCCAATGGTGTTGGTTCGTTGCTTGATGATCGGTACCTGATCCTGAATCGCCTGCTGCTCCGCATCGAATTCCTCCAGTTCGTTAATTTTGAAGTCATCGATAGAAGCAAGGCCGAGCAGGGTAAGCTGATTGTATTCGTTAATGTCGTGTTTAAGCTTGTACTGGAAATCCCAATAGTCAGGTAAAATGGGTAAACCGATCAAGTCGAATAAAAATTGTAAATATGACCTCCTTGCCGAGGCAATAAAGCTCGTTTTGCTTTTCTCGTTTGATCCTTTAAACAATGGGCCTTCAACTGTCAGGGCGGTTTCACTTGCGCCGACACGAATGTTACCCTGGAATTTTCGTTCGTTACCATTCCGTTGATCGAATTGAAGTACACCGGACAAAACATTATCATATTGTGCGCCGAAGGAACTGGTGGTCAATGTCACGCCCTCAAAAAACGAAACGTTTAACAAACCAACAGGCCCTCCGGCACTACCCTGTGTAGAAAAGTGATTGATGTTAGGAATTTCTATACCATCGAGATAGTAGACATTTTCACTTGGCGCCCCACCGCGAATGATAACATCATTTCGGAAGCCGCCCACCGAGCCAGATACCCCCGGTAATGATTGCACTACTTTTGCAATGTCGTTGTTCCCACCCGGATAGGCAGCGACTTCTTCCTGGCTAAGCTTTTGAATGGAAAGCGGTGTTTCTTCGACCTTTAAAAACGGGTTTGCTGTAATGACGACGTCCTCTAATTGTTCCGTGGTCTCGATCAACTCAAAGTTAACGTCAATATTCCCTTCCGAGCGAACAACAACGTTAAACTCGGTTAATCCCTGATATCCGACGAACGAAGCTTTTGACATTGTAGGACTTGGGCGGAACGTCGGTAAGTGTATAAGTCCCGTCAGTATCGGTGGTGGTCCCAAGCGATGTTCCCTCCAGTTGCACAGTCGCTCCAACAAGCGGTTCGCCAGTGCGTTTGTCCACGATTCGGCCTGAGAATGAACCGTTTTGGCACAGCCCCTGGACTATAGCAATAAGCGTGATCAGAAAGGTGAGTATAAGTTTTATCATATTGTCGCATTCTCCATTCGGGAACCGATATAAAACAATATTGTTTAATGAGTTTGTTAATAGAAAAAAGTAGAAGACTTACTCCCGTTCTTACCAAAGAGTGATAGTCTTGGGAAATTGATTTGTTGGTGAGCTCACCATGGAAGAAAAACGATCGATGGCCTCCCTCCGGAAGAAGTTAATGACTTTCATGGAGCAACATATGATAAGGGAGAAGGCAAGAATTGGTAGGGAGCGATTCGGCGGAACAGCATGAAGCCACAACTATGTTTCCAAATCAACGGGTTGGCAGGTAAAAAAGATGGGCCAGTCGTACTTTTCCGTCTAATGAATCTCTAGCAAAGAAAATAGTTTCGTTGGCCTGTTTCAGATACGATTGACTCAAACGACAATTGAGGTGCAGTAATCATTAACTTCTTTATAGTGCAGTCGCAAAAGAGAAAATTGCAGGCTGGCCTGAACAGTAGGAGCCTCTTCTAAATTCACGAATTCGTTTTCTTTTTGCCTGCTTACATGTCTGGACAAATAGCAGTAAATTATTATCCTAGAGAAGACAGATGTTATAGTTGTCGAATCTAAGTTAGAAATCTAGGCTATCAGAGAATTTAATAAGCTCCGACCATTTTCCCATTGCAGATTGTTCCACGGTATTGGTTGCGTTTGACTTGTCAGACTCAGTCATACCTGTGACGGTCTCTGGCATTCCATTATCCATTGGGGCATGTGACTTAATATATGATCTAAGGTTAGAAAGGTTTGTCTTGACCTTAGCTAACTCACTTTCCTTTGCGGCTGCTTCTTTCTGTGCAGCATCTGCTCGGGTCTCCGCATTTTTGGCCTGCTGCCGGTGGACTTCCTTGCCGAAAATCCACCCTACAGCCGCCAAAACGATGGCTTCAATTCCTTGAAACAGATATGTGTATCGCCCCCACGTTGTTTCCTCCGCTTCCACATTCATAGCTAATACTACAATTACAACAACGTAAATTACGAAACAAGCAATAGCAAAGATGTACTTTTGATTTGGCGAATCATCATTATTCATGGCAGATTGGTTAAGTTGTGAAAGGACATTAATGAGTTCTACAGGTAGCCTGACTGTTATTCCTCACTTTTTGTATTTATTTCCAGCTGGTTGTTTTTTGGTTGGCTTCTTTAACAGATTCTTAATCTCAGCAAGATCAATTTTGAAAGATTGCATTGTCCTCTCCAGTATGACCATCCGGTCATCTAAAGAATCTACGCCATTACCTTTAGGAATTTTATTAATAAACTCGCTGACGCGTGTTACGTCTTCACCTCGACAGCCAGTCGTGGGACAAACCTGGGAACGTGCACATCCGTTAACCAGTACAAAATCGTTTTCTCCCCGTACTAAAATACCCTCCACCTCATGGGTATTCGCGTTGAAAACCGGTGAGCCTGAGTTTCCACCATAGGTATCTAAATTCGACACAAAATGAGTTGAAGGCGTGTTGTCTCTTACAACGGCACCATCGGCAAATTTTTTTGGTAGTCCGGAAGGATGTCCAATAACATATAGCCTCTCATTATCCCGGATTTTTTGTCTGCTGTTTAATGTGACTATGTTGTGCCCTGCGACGGGTCGGTCAAGTTTTACTATTGCATAGTCTGATCCGGCTGTCTCTAGTCTATGATCCACTATTGCCGTTGCCTCGAAGATATCACTATCGGAGATGGTTGTTTTTGCAACGTCGCCATTGATTATTTCAAAGCCGAAAACAAAACGTTTTGTCAGAAAATTGCTGCCGTCAATACAATGGCCAGCCGTGGCTATTAAGTCAGGTGCAATCAAAAAACCGGTACAACTAGGACCAACAGGTTGACGAGAAAATAACTCATTTGAGCAAAGGCGAAATGATTCCTGATAGGAACGTAAGACGAGTCGCGATGTCCCATCTCCGTTAGGGACAATCTGATCGAAGTCAAAAATTCCAACAACACTATCAGCATTATTCTTGATCATTCCATCTAACAGTTCTTTAATTTCTCGTCTATCATCGACTCCATAAATGACTTTCTGCCTTTCCATTGCCTTTTCAAAAAGTTTCATTTCAGGAACATCTGAGAGAGGATTAGTTGATGTCCTGACACCTGATGAGTTGGCCAAGTCTTTCTCTGCTTTGCCTCCTTTTAGTTGCCTTGATTTTAATTCTGCGAGGAGTTCCTCGTGAGGGATTGATTCAAGATCTTTTTCGGTTAACATAAATGAAAATTTTTGGGGGTGATATTGAGGGAGTTTTGCGTAGTTGAACAAATCTTAGGCCCGATATTATTTGATGTTGCTTTTTATACTATGAATTGCGGCATCAAGTTTGGATCGTGGAACGCCTAACGCTTGAACCATGAGTTTCATTTTTTCTTCGTCTAGCTCTAGGGATGCGGGTATATGATTTCCCATGTCGAAGTTTAAAGTTGTATCGAATGACCTACTTGAAACATCTTCAGGGAGGAAGATATTGAAGGCTGATAAATTCCTGAGTTGGTCTTTCAGATAATCATCGGTGTTAAAGGAGCTGCCACCCCATACCAGCCATTGATTTCCACTCCAAAGATTCCCAGCAATTCGTGATGTCAAGGAATTTTCGGGAATCAAGTCAGTTTTTCTTACGGAGGCCTCAAGAATGTAGTTCCAACTTTGCCGAAGCATTGGGGGCACATTAAAAACATAAGACGTATCCATATCAAGCTTTACCGCCAAGGCCTCAATCTCAGGATGAGGATCTATTACTAACCTCCTGAGATTGGATATTATTCGAGGAAGCATTGACTTATCTGTTTTCTTGTTCAACAACAGTAAATGACATCCATAGATACCTAGCATTGGATTTTTGAACTTGTCGTCTAACATTTGATATAGCAGATCTTGTCGTAGCACGGGACGATTGGATATTAAAGCTTGTCTGGCGATTTCCGTGAGGCGGAAATCGGGATCGGAGGACAGATTTTCTTTTCTTGAAGACCTGAACCCAGTTCCTAATTCCGCCATAAAAATGGAGGCGTTTGATAGACCTGCATCACACTCAAAATCCTCAGAGTTGGCGCGGTCACTTTTCAATAAGAATACTTGTGTCTGCCACGAAGGAGACGCGGCGATAACTTGTTTAAAAGTTTTACCTTTTGTTTCAAGGCATAAGATATATACTCCGGGATTTAGTTCCACATTGCAGGCTGACCATGGATCACTTGTAGCGGAGTTAAATCCTATCTCGGGTCGGCCGAAGTCAACGAGAATTTGATCCGCCACATCTCTCAATGTCAGCCCGGTTGAAGGATCTTCGATGTGAGGATTTAGTCCAGATGGAAAAGTCTTTGTCCAGACGCGTGCGAATACGTAAATCTGACTTCCATGTCCAATTTGTATATGTACATGATGGCTGTGATCAACCGCATTTTTAATATGATCTTCATGAGTGCGACTAGTCTCTTCGAGGGGAGCTGGTGAAGGGAATGCTACCGGATTGAACACTACGGTCTCATCTTTAGATAATAAAGCAATGGATTTTTCAATGGTTTCACAACCCGCTGCAACTTTGATGGTATATAAACCCTCCTTCAATTTAAAGACTGCTGATTTTCCAGTATCTGAAGCAACGCGTTGAAACTGACTATTGAGAATGAAAATTTCAGCGCCTTCGTCGCTGGTTTCTACCGAAAGATTATAGGTTTCTACTTGTTTTGTTTCCATAGTTACCACATTCAAAAAAATTAAACTGTGAGGTCAACCAGTGCTTCACTCGCAGTTTCTTCAATCCCTCTAACATCGAATAAAGTTGGTTTCGCCGTGTTATCGATATTTGCAATTGCTAAATATTTTCCTCGAGGCAATTGAATATCGAATTCAGTCGGCGCTGCATTTATGGATATTTTTTGCACCTGTGTTTGACCGTTGTATAAAATGATGAGATCACCTTTGGCAGTTTTCGGAACTTTTAGTTTTACGGGGAATCTTCGAATAGGAACTTTCTTGATTACAATGTCCCGGCCTTCATTTGCTTTAGGGAAATAATCAACGTCAGGTTCTTGCAACTCCGGATCGTTTCTATAGTCAGGGTGTATGAATTCTTTCATGTTCTGATACAGATAACTTTTCAATGAAGCTCCGGTAATCACGCCATTTGATGAATCGTTGGGATCAGGTTCTGCGGCAGCACCATATAAGCCCATCAAGAGAGTTTTGGTAAAAACTCCCTGAACCTTTCCGTTGATTGTTCGCTCCCGCGCCCGTCTCGACCACCGTGTTGCAAATGCGTAAAAACGCTTTGCTTTATCCGCGTTTCCCTTCGGAGGCAGGAAAATATTTAATCCTGGAACAATAGTCAGGTCCCGGCAACAGTCCATGAAAAGAAAAACTTCTTCAAACAATTCGTTCTCGCAGAACCAGGTTGCTGCATACGCGCCAGGCAGATGAAAATGCGGCGCCGCAATATTTGTGGGCTCAACGTTGGACATCAGTAAGCCGGACTCTTTTTCTATTTTATTCCCGTATGGTGTTGGTGCAATACCATGTCCAGACATAAAAATATAAAGACGATTCCCCACTTTTGGACCCAAATTTCGATTTTGATTTTCCAATGATTTCACCCGAAGGGCTTCAAACGCACCAATGACATCCAAAATTGCTGGCTTCACTTTGAATACAGAATTGGTTGGATTCCCTGTAACGGATGGATAATCTGAAGAAAGGATCGTATTAACATTTGCCGATGGTACATTACCACCATTCGCATCGAGTATCCATTCTTTGAAACTGTTTGCATCATTT
>CAMLER010000120.1 GCA_946478915.1 uncultured Chryseolinea sp. | reverse complement strand
ATGGAACGTTCTTAACGCCGGATAGTTGGAACATCCTCCACTCACATTTCTGGCGAACTTTCGATTAAGAGGTATGATCAAATATCTGAGTGTAACAATACTAGCGATCTTGCTTACCTTCTTCGGGCTAAGGTGGTTAAGAAGTATTTCTGTAGTTAACAATGCAACAGAATTGACAACAGAACATTTTCTAATAACTTATCGGGGAGTTTATGCAGCCGAAGCTGAGGAGATTGCTAATGCCCTGGAAGAGAATTACGAGAGGATCAGGAATGATCTAAATGATCCAGACCACAATACGATTCGGGTGTTTGTTCATGCAGGACAGACAGATTTTAACGACGCAACCGGACTTCCAAATAGTACTGCAAATGGAACAAGTCGCGGTCCTGACGAATTTCATTTAATCTGGACGAATTGGTTTAACAGTATCTTCCCAAATGATCCGATTAAGACAGCACTGCACGAATTTACACACTGCGTTCAGTTGAACATTCTAATAAGGGAAGCGAAAAAGGAATGGGGAAACAGCCAGTATTTTGACAAAAACTTCGAAGAGAAATTTATTAAGGAGTATCCACAATGGTTTTGGGAAGCAATCTGTGACTATGAAGCAGGTGTTGTAAACACTATAAGTGTAAAGTATGGAATAAGAAGACAGCTTTCGCTAAACGATTTGAATACTAGCAATCAAATCTACAACGTAGGTTACACGATTATCGAATACATAGTTGAGAAATGGGGCAAGGACAAATTACCCCTATTGATTATTTCCTACGTTGACATTGAAACTGTATTGGGGGTGAACGAATCGAATTTTGAAAGAGGCTGGATCGACTTTGTTAATGAAAAATATTAGCCAAGGGTACGTCCCGTAACCGCACAACTTTGTTCGATGATGAACTTTGCTCATTACACAATCATCTAAACAACGTTTTAATTGATACTTCTCCTTTGGACTGATTGTTGGAAAAGGTAAGCTGACCAAAAGAATCATCAGTATGATCAAGAACTACCTTAAACTCGCCTGGAGAACACTGGCAAAAAACAAGGTGTTCTCTGTCATTATCATTTCGGGTCTCACGCTTGCATACACCTCATGCATTGTAATATACCTGCATGTGCGCAATGAGACCAGCTATGACAAACACAATCAGGACTACGACCGAATTTTTCGGGTAGTGAAAGACTTTGTTAATGATGATAACAGCTTCTTACCCGATGCAACTACGCCGCCGGCACTGGCGTGGGCCATCAAACAGGAAATACCGGAAGTAGAAGAAGTGACTAAACTCATACCCAATTGGGGAAGCAAGTTTCTAGTACGGTACGGTGATAAGGTATTCTATGAAAAAGGTCGTTACCGTGCCGACTCCAGCATCTTAAAAATTTTCAGCTATAAATTCCTCGAAGGCAATTCCGCTAACGCTCTGAGCAAACCGCAAAGTGTGATAATCAGTCGATCGATGGAGAAAAAATATTTCGGTGATGAACAAGCGCTGGGCAAAACGATTGAGATCGGCGAAGGTGAAAACAGAGCATACGCTGTGACCGGTGTTATTGAAGACATTCCGGAGCAATCCCATTTCCATTTCGACTTTCTGATATCGCTATCATCGAACTCGGTTCGGCTGAACAGCAACTGGTCTACGTACACCTGGTATACATATATCAAATTAAAACCCGGAAGCTCCATTGAGCAGGTAGAACCGAAGATAATTGCACTGTATAAAAAAAATGATGCTAACAGCAACTACCGGTATTACACCCAGCCGCTCACTGACATTCATTTGCAATCGAAACTGAAATGGGAGCTGGGGGCCAATGGTGACATTACGTTTGTTAAAATATTTGTGATAGTGGGGATCTTCATCTTACTCATTGCCTCTATCAACTACATTAACTTGTCGATAAGCCTAAGTTTTAACCGATCGAAAGAAGTAGGAATCAGAAAAGTGTCCGGGGCAGACAACGGAAAGCTGATTTATCAATTCCTAACTAAATCGATGCTCACGAACGTAGTCTCAATTCTGGTAGCCATAGCGCTGGTTGAAGCGCTGTTACCGATTCTCAAACAAGAGTTCGGTGCCAACATTCTTGGCTTCACACAACAACCTCTTGAAGTGACGGGCTTGATCATTGGTACGGCTTTGCTTATAGGATTGCTCTCAGGCCTTTATCCCTCGCTATACCTGTCGGCATTTAAACCTGCGCAAGTATTGAAAGGTGTGTTTCAGCCTGGAAATCAAAACTTATGGCTTCGTAAAGGGCTCGTAGTACTTCAGTTCACTGTCTCAATCGCCCTGATCGCCGGAACTATCCTTGTAGTACAGCAAGTCAATTTTATTCGTGCCAGAGACTTGGGATTCGAAAAGGAAAAAGTTCTGGTTATTGAAAATCTGGCCAATCTGGATGATACAAAAGTTCAAAATCTTCGCGATGCATTCCTACAAGCATCACAAGTAGAAAACGTCGGCGGCTCGAGCGGAATATTCGGTGGTCAGAATGCGACTACCGGTGCCGTTGTGAAAGGATCAAAGGAAGGGGCCATTATCAACTTCGCTATGGTTGACCATGACTATCTCAACGTCATGAATCTCCAGTTTAAACATGGTAGAAATTTCTCGCGCGAGTTCCCTTCCGACACCATTGATCGTGTTATTCTCAATGAAGCTGCCTTGCGTGACTTAGGTATAACTGGTAACCCAGTCGGAATGTTGATTACAGATAATCCGGGTGCAGAGAAAGTTAGGTACTTCACTGTCCTCGGTGTGGTCAAAGACTTCCACTTTGCGAACTTACGTGACGAAATCAAACCATATATGTTTTTGTTGGATGAAAAAGCCGTTGACAATTTTGCCGTAAAAATTTCTTCTACAGATCTCCACGCGACATTAGATGCACTGAAGAATACATGGAACTCAATTGAACCCGACCGACCCTTCCAATATTTTTTTCTGGATGAAAATCTGGAGAAGCTCTACAAAGCAGATGAGAATTTTAAAATCGTATTTTCTGCCCTCACAATAGGTGCTATTTATATTGCTTGTTCTGGTCTTTTTGCCATCGCCACGTTTTTCATAAGGAGGAGGACAAAAGAGATTGGCATCCGCAAAGTGATGGGCGCCTCTGTTGCTCAAATCACGTGGTTAGTTTCTGCTGAATTCATCTTCATTGTTTTGTTGGCGAATCTTATGGCCTGGCCGATAGCCTGGTACGGAATGGATAGCTGGCTCAGCGGATTTGCTTACCGAATTCAAATAGGAGCAGGTAGTTTCCTTATCGCCGGAGTCCTTGCCATACTCATGGCTGCAATGACCATTAGCTTTCAGTCAATCAAATCAGCTTTTGCCAATCCGGTAGATTCGCTGCGGAACGACTAAAGTGAACTCATAACATATAGAAGTTCAAGGTATATAAAAGGCTTGTCGGGACGCAGCAGTTCTGTATAGCACAGTACCTTTTGAAGGTGGTTTTAAAGCTGGTTGTTTAAGCAACAACAAGTCAAACTTTTCGGCAACGGAATCCATCACCGTAGAAAGCTGTCTCATGACTTTGTCAAAAATCCTGTCTCTTGCGTTGATAATTACTGCACAAACATTTATTAACGGTCACGATAGCTTTTCGCAAATACTGATTGCAGGTAAAATAATCGACGCTATCAATCTTAAACCGATTGAGTATGTCAACGTGGGAATAAAAGAAAAAAACATCGACACCATTTCCAAAGAAGACGGTTCGTTCAGGATCAATATTCCGCAGAAATACCAATCAGATAGTTTAACAATATCCTGTGTAGGATATTATGATGAAAGCCTGCACATCCCGGACTTGTCTTCCGAGAAAATTGTCATCATCAAAATGAAAGAAAAAACCACTCATCTCAAACAGGTTCTGGTTACCGGCAAGAAATTGGTTGAAAAAAAATATGGCATCAAAAGACGGGCGCCCATTCATTTTACCGATGGAATATTCAAGAAAGATGACAGTTTCGAAATTGGACAGGTGATCCATCTCGGAAACTCTCTTGCAGAGATAACTTCTCTCAATATCCATATCAATTCGTCGCGGCCCGACAGCGCAAGTTTCAGGATTAACTTTTACCGGTATGACTCCGATGATCATAACCCAAAAGAAAGAATAATCGAGAAAAGTATTCTGCAGCGTCAACCCATTCAAGAAGGCTGGTTAAAGTTTGATTTGTCCAAATACAATATCTTTATCAAAGGGAATGTATTAGTCTCATTAGAGTTCATTCCTGAGACTACAAAAGATGTCAAACAAATTTTGTACGAAGTGAAAATTGGCGGTTCCTCAAAAAGCTTCTTCAGAAAAAGCAGTTTAGGACAATGGACACGCCCGCCACATCATTATTGTCTCTACGTGACCGCGATAACCGACAGAGATGCTCCTGAGGAAGTGGATGAGGAGGAAACGCTGCCTGCCATTACGGTAAAATCAGATTTTTCACAAGAACCATTCAGTCTGTTCGTAAGACTTCCCAAAAGCTATCCAAAAGACAATACGCGAACTTACCCGGTGATTTATCTTCTCGATGGCAACGCATACTTTGACGCGATTGCAAATTTCACTGATACTTTCGTCAAAAAGAAAAAAGACTTCGATGACCCAATTATTGTGGGCATCGGTTACGATAAGGCTTACGTTATGGACTCGTTACGGAACCGGGATTACACTTACCCACTGGCCCTTGCGGCGGATAGCTTCAAAATTAGTGGTCAAGGTGACAGGTTCTATGAATTTATTAAATCGAGGGTGATTCCTACTATTGATTCAATGTATAGAACCGATAAAGGGAATCGCACCATTGCATGACATTCCCTGGGGGGATATTTCGTTCTTTATTCGATGCTGCGGCAGATAAACGAGCCAACTGTTTTTACGAACTTCGTTGCAGCAAGTCCTTCACTCTATTACCACGACAAATATTTAATCAAAGAAATTGAGAGAAACCCAGCGTTGCAAAAAAACATTGAAAACGTCAAACTCTATCTTACGATTGGTGAACTTGAAATATCAGAGAACCGGTCAGATGACTTCGGGAAATTGTCAGACGTCTTAATGGACAAAGCGATTAGTGTTCGGACCGAAGTTTATAAGAATCTGGAACATCTGGGCACAGCTATTCCGACATTTGAGGACGGCATTAAGTTGTTCATCAGCAAAAGGAATTTTACTTATAATAAAGAGTAGGGGATATAAGCTATTTTTCGGTCGGTCCCACTGATGATAATCAGGAATAGGGAAGAAGGTATAGCGGTGCGGCATGATGACCGTTTTTCAATGTGATTAATAAAATGGAATCCGTATGGACTATTTACAAAAGATTATAGGCGATATGGAAATTCACTCGGCTCAGGGAATAAAGGAGTGCTTTGAGAACGGAATAAATCCGAATGATCAGTATAAGGGAAAGCCACTGATTCATGAGCTGATTACTGAGTACGGCCGTGGTCCAAAATTCAGCGAATGTTTCAAGGTTTTTGTGGACTATGGATTAGACTTCGAGGATAAAGTATTGTTGGCCGTTTTTCTCAACGAGGCTGCGTCACTAAACAACTTATTGAGCAATAATTCCGAAGCAGTAAGAAACAAGTACACTTTTGATTGCGCATTTACACCTCTTTACGACGCATCGCTACTTCATATTTGTGCGGAATTCAATCATCTCGCGTGCGCTAAGGTACTTGTTAAACATGGCGCCGATGTAAACTTCAAGGCAGGAGTTGATGAATTTGGGTTTGGAGGGCAAACGCCAATTTTTCACACAGTAAATCAAAACTCAAACAAATGCAAAGATGTAATGAAATATCTGATTGATGAGTCAGCCGACTTAACAATTACACTCAAAGGAATAATTTGGGGAAAGGGCTATGAATGGGAGACATTTATTCCGGCGGTCAATCCGATAAGCTACGCTATGATGGGGCTACTTCGCCAGTTTCAGCGCACGGAAAGAAATATCTATGAGGTTGTGTCAGTATTGATGAAGGCGAGATATGGAAGTGAGTACTTTCCGAAAAATGTTCCCAATAAGTATCTCAACTAATATCAGTTGGTCCGAAAGAATATTGTCTGGAGATTGCTCACGTTAGCGTTTTGAAGACGGCAGGCCACTTCATCCATGTAATTACAAGTTACCATCGCACTCGGAGACGGATATACACCACAATGCTTTGTCATTTGGCCTGATCTCGATGGAAGCATGACGTCAACATTTACATTATTATCATGGACAGCTTAGATAATAGCAGCAATTCTATATACAATCTCCAACTCGAAAGAAATGAAGTCCTGGAAGCAAAGTATGACCACATTGCCTTTCCAAGTCTTGTAGTAAGAATAAAAGCCTTGTTCATTGACCTGGTAATAGTGCTACTGATTTTTACAACGACCGCCCTAGTGATCGATACCGTTGGTGAAATCCCCAGTGTTGTGAAGGGGTTTATCTTGATCTTTATGCTGTACCTATACGACCCCGTCCTGACTTCATTGTCAGGCAGCACCCTTGGACATAAGGCCATGAATCTGAAAGTCCGACGCTACCGAGACCCCGAACGAAAGATATCGCTCGGACAGGCATTGCTGAGATTTTTCGTTAAGGGATCACTGGGATGGATCTCATTTTTGACTGTAACGGGCAATAGTCGCAAAAGGGCAATCCACGACTTGGCAAGTGGATCAATCATGCTCGCAGATAAATAGCCCAATAGACGAATTTCAAATTTTGGCTTGTCCGGATTATATTAAGAACAAAACTAATCCAAAGATTTTAGTAGTTTGGTTTCTGGTTCCGTGAAATCACATTCTAAACTATTAATGATGTCTACGCAAATTTCCAGACGCGACTTCATCAAACTCGGTAGCATCGGCGCGCTGGGCTTGTCTCTTTTACCTTCAACAATATCCAGAGCCGCTGCCAGTGACAGAATCAGAATAGCACACATCGGCCTAGGCGGAATGGGCAACCAGCATATGAATTGGTTCGCCGCATTACCCGATGTAGATATTGTCGCGTTGTGTGATGTCGACCAGGATCATCTCAACAGTACACTTCAATCTTTGAAAACGTTAAAGCCCGGAAGCGATGTCAAGGGTTACGAAGATTTCAGGCATGTGCTCGATCGGAAGGATATCGATGCTGTCACCATTGCAACTCCGGATCATTGGCATGCACAGATTGCGATACTTGCTTTTCAGGCAGGGAAAGATGTGTATGGGGAGAAACCATTGTCGTATGATGTGCGGGAAGGACAGATGATGCTGAGCCAAATGAACAAGCACAAACGCGTCTTTCAGCTGGGAACTCAGATCCATGCTGGTGATAACTATCACCGCGTCGCAGAGATCATTCAATCGGGCGCAATTGGAAAAGTGCATACGGTGAGGCTATGGAAGACAGGCTTTAGTCCTGGTCTTGGTTCTCCCAAAGTTCAGACGCCGCCTCCCACCCTTAACTGGGACATGTGGCTTGGCCCTGCACCTTACTCTGACTATTTCCCAGAAAGGTGTCACGTCAACTACCGTTATTTTCTTGACTATTCAGGAGGCGTATTTGCCGACTTTTGGTGCCATATCGCAGACGTTGTGTGGTGGGCCATTCAGCCGAAAGGTTTGAAAAGCGTGGTGGCACGCGGTGAGAAAACAGACGGGGTCGCTGACGCACCGAAGTGGCTAGACGCAGACTTTGAGTTTGATGGTCTAAAATTACACTGGACCACGACACCACCGAATGTGCTCGGCGCTGCCGAACGAAACATCGGTGCATATTTTGAAGGTGATAAGGGTACGCTTATTTGTGACTACCAGACTCGCGCAATCACCATTAATGGAGAAACGGTTCAGGATATCTCTACAGTGACTCAAAGCATCCCGCGTTCGCCCGGCCATCAGCAGAATTTTGTGGACGCAGTCAAATCAAGAAAACATCCCGAATCAAACCTTGCTTATGTACGAGAGATGACTTTGCCCATGCATCTTGCCATAATCTCCTGGAGATTGGGTCGAAAGATGGAGTGGAATTCAAACAAAGAAAAATTCGTTAACGATAAGGAAGCAAATGAATTTCTTTCAAGAAGCTACAGGAAAAAGTGGGATCTGATTTAGGTATTAACGTAAATTATCAGGTATTAGCGTAGTGATCGTTGTGCCTCCTTCGTGATCGTTGTGACCCGTGCATTTAGACTGTGCCAGCCTGTGAACAGACAGCGGAGATCTAAACGGCACTAAAATCTTGGCTGTTTGCAGTGGGATCAGGAACTGTCTCATTTCAGCTGCTTGCTGGTCACAAGCGTTCACTAAGAACACGACGGATTTTAGTATCACGAGCTTCACAAGGCTAAAAGAAAAAAAGATATGTCAATCACAAGGGAAACAGAACTGACTGGGATGCAAAAAGCAAGCGATGCTGTTGCATTGGCACTGAAGGAAATGAAGAATCACGCTCGCCCGGGGTTGACAACAAAACAATTAGATGATTACGGCGGTCAAATCTTAGGCGATTTAGGCGCAAGGTCAGCTCCCAATTTAGCTTACGGTTTCCCGGGTTGGACTTGCATAAGCGTTAATAATGAATTTTGTCACGGCATCCCTTCCGAAAGAAAAACACTTAAAGAAGGAGACCTGGTCAACGTAGATGTGTCGGCAGAATTGGGAGGATTTTGGTCGGATAATGGCGGCTCATTTGTGTTAGGTTCTGATATCAACAAGCATCAAGAACTTGTTAATGCATCAAAACAAATTTTGCGAAAAGCGATAAACAACATAAAAGGTGGAGTGCGTATTTCGGATATCGGTCTACTCATCGAAACCGAAGCGAAACGACGAGGATATAAAGTAATTAGGAATTTAACCGGCCACGGCATCGGGAGAAGGCTTCATGAAGCGCCCGATGAAATTGCTAATTATCACAACAGGTTTAACCTGGCGAGGTTCAAAAAGAACTCCGTGGTTGCCGTTGAGACCTTTATATCAACGACATCGACATACGCCAGGACCCTAAACGATGGTTGGACTATGGTTGGTAACAATGGTGGATACATGGCCCAGCACGAGCACACAATCGTTGTCACCGATGGCGAGCCCTATATTTTGACAGCAGGTAATGAGATTTGGGATTGAGCATGTTTACCGCCGCGGGCCTCTGCGTGTATTTCCTCAGGGCCTCTGCGGTAAAATGCATTTTTGAACTCAATGTAAGCACTGGATTCTTTTCGTTGACGACATTTGAACTGGTTAACAAACACATCCTATTTGATGTCCTGACTCCCTACCGTCGGTTCCTTCGGTAGCATAGCCATCAAACTTCCACCATTCTATTCCACCAATTAGTTCTTTTACCTTGAAGCCGAGCGACGCGAGTTTTAATGCACCGCGCGTAGATGCATTACAACCAATGCCATCACAATAAGTAATGTACAGGATATCCTTGTCCAAATTTTTCGTGCTCTCTTCATTCATAGCGCGGTGCGGAAAACTGATTGCGCCAGGGATATGCTCCCGGTTATAACCCTCTGACTTCCTTGTATCGACGGCAACAACCTTTTCGCCATTTTGCAAGGCTTCGAACAAATCTGCCGGATCCATCTCAAAGGCGAGTTTGTCTTCATAATGTTTTACGTGTGCGTTCATTTTTTTATCCAGTTTGTTTGGAACAAATCTGCTATAAGGTCCAGCAGGAAAAAAACGAAAAGAATTCATGAAGACCATTAGGAACGCTCATGGTGTCTAACCATGTCATTTTCTGTTAAAGTTGCAAGAAGGAATAGGGAATAAGGAATAAAATTGGAGTCGCCAAGTGCACACCCTATACCTATTCCTTATTCCTTTATTCCTCCCTTCAAACTACTCAAGACATGGCAAAGTAGAATTCATGGTTATCATGAATAGAATTCATTATTTGATGAACACATATCCCTTATTTTTGATTTATGGAACTCAGACACCTTAGGTTGGTTAAGTCGATCGTCGAAGAAGGAGGTATTACCAAGGCAATCGAAAAGCTGCATTTAACCCAATCCGCGCTCAGCCATCAGCTAAAAGAGGCAGAATACCAGTTAGGGACTCCGATATTTCACCGGATAAGTAAAAAGCTGGTTCTTACGAAAGCGGGTGAAAAACTTTATACAACAGCAATTGAAGTTCTTGGCAAACTTAACGAAGCGGAGCAGGAAATCAGGAAAATGGTTTTCGGAGAGTCGGGAGAAATCAGAATCAGCGCCGAATGTTATTCAAGTTACCATTGGCTGCCTGCATTGATGCGTCAATTCCACAATATCTATCCGAATGTCGATCTTAAGATAGTATTGGAAGCTACTCACCAACCCTTGGAAAAATTGGCGTCAGGTAGCCTCGACGTTGCAATAGTAAGCGACACCATAAAGAACGATAGCATTGAATACGCCGAA
>CAMLER010000119.1 GCA_946478915.1 uncultured Chryseolinea sp. | reverse complement strand
TTGATTGACCTTGGAGTTGATGGTATTATTACAGACTATCCGAATTTGTTGCACGAACTAAAGTGAAAGAGAGATGGTCGTATTAGCTACCGATCCTGGAACTCGAACTGCCAAGGTTGCTGAGTGTCTGGATGAGAGCCTCATGATCGTCGGTGATTATTAAAAGCTTATCTCCTTCCTGTAGTACGGTGTCTCCGCCAGGCACAAAATATTTGCTGTCCCGCTTTACCATAACAACCAGCGTTTTTTCTGGCAACGGCAAATTCATAATAAGATTTCCGCTCTTCAGGCTTTCCCGGGTTACTTCAATTTCCGTTGTAATCGATTTGATATCGTCAGAAAACTCGACATCGAAATCTTTCAACTGTCTCAATTTTTTTGGTTTATCCGCGAGTCCCAGCCAGACGGCCATTTGTGATAGGGAAGTGCCCTGAACAATAAGCGATACCAGTGTGCAGAAAAATACAATATTGAAAATCAGTCGAGCATGCGGTACACCCTCCGCCAGAGGAATGATTGCAAATATAATTGGAACAGCACCCCTCAACCCGACCCATGACACAAATGTTTTCTCTCTGGTGGACATTTTGGGGAAGGGTAGAAGACATAAGAAGACGCTAATCGGACGTGTCACAAAAATCATGAGGAAGCTGATGATCAAACCTGGGACAGCGATCGGAATTAATTCGCTGGGGTTAACAAGCAGGCCCAGCGTCAAAAACATGATCAACTGACTCATCCAGGCCATGCCGTCAAAGAAATTCAGTACCGAACGCTTATGCAAAAACTTTGAATTACCAATTACTAAGCCACCAATGTAAACTGCCAGATAAGAGTTTCCTTTAATAATGTAAGTAAGTGAAAAAATAAATATGCAGAACGTAAACACCATGATCGGATAAAGGGAAGCATTATCAATCTGCAGCTGGTTTATTGTACGGACAGCTAACTTACCCAATACATATCCGGCGACAGCACCTATAATCAGTTGTGTCAAAAGCGTTCCCGCTGCTGCCCAGTAGTTCGGTGCCGCTTCTGAATTCACGATTTCAATCAAAGTAATGGTGAGTATGTAAGCCATCGGGTCATTACTACCAGACTCCAACTCAAGCATAGGCCGCAGGTTGTGTTTCAGATTTAACCCTTTTGCCCTCAGGATTGAGAAAACGGATGCTGAGTCTGTCGACGACATAGTCGATGCAAGCAAAAGACATGTCGTAAGTCCAATACCTAACGACGCTTCGACTGATCCCCATATCGAGTAAATCATAAGACCTGTTAGTGCCGCTGTTAACAGCACGCCCAGCGTTGCCAAAATTACACCTTGGGAAATAATGGGCCGGATTTCTGATATTCTGGTATCCATTCCTCCCGAAAAAAGTATGATACAAAGCGCGACGGTACCAACCATTTGCGCCACCTCGATATTTTCAAACTGCAATCCCAGCCCGTCGCTTCCCGCAAGCATGCCCACCGTCAGGAAAAGCAACAAGGCAGGAACACCAAATTTGTAACCTGCCTTGCCAGCTAATATACTTACAAAGAAAAGGAGGGAGACTGCGAATAGTATCAATTCGGTTTGTATCTCCATCCTAAAAATCAAATTTGATCATGTCTATTTTACGGTTTATGTTATGAGCAAAATAGAGCGTCAAGTTAGAGTTTTGAAGGTGAATTTAAAACATTATTTCGCCTGTAGTGATTTTGAAATTGAAGTTTCCAGAATCGCTGACCATTTTTCCGCAAGCTGTAGTTCGTCGCGAATGGTTAGACTATCGCGTTCTGAATTATAAAACTCCAATTCAATGTTCGGTTTTGCTTTATCTTTCGGCAGAAGATATAGGTCAACTTGTTTAATAACCCCAGACCCTTGTGATCCTCCATTGTGATGGGTTTTGATGAGGCTGACTTGCCTTATATCGCTCAGTTCTATCACTTTGTGTTCTTGGTCAATTCCATCTGAAAAGAAATAGAGCTTATGGTTGAGATTATCAATTGCCACGGCCTTATTACCCCATCGATCGAACTTTTCAAGTGTCGCGCCATCCCCGGCTATTTTGGAGATCTTCTCTTTAAATTGCTTTTCTTTTTTTGATTTATTTCTCACCGCAACTGCAATCGGCAAGGCACATAATAAAATGATAGCTACAGTAAGTAGTATTGTTGTTGTTTCCATAGTTAATAAAAGTGAAATACCACGCTGTCAAATAGACCACGCGGGTGATTGAGAAAAAAGATTACTTAAAACGATTACGGATTTCCTATGGAAACGTGTGAAAAGGAAAAATTATGGAAGTATTCTCAAGCCTGACGAGGTGTTCCTTTGAAAGTTGTAGCGAGCTGGATAATTTATTGTTAAGCACCAGTTCTGCCAATCTGCATACCGTTGAGAAAAACGTCCCGTCGCCAAAGGGGAAATGATCCAAAACATGAAACTGGTGCCGGTAATTTTCGTGCTTTGTGGTGTAACCGGACAGCTGCGAGCCAGGTATGGCAAGAAGTGTCTCTTCGTGAATCGATTTGGAATGGCCAACTTTTGACTGAAAACCCACCGTCGAACCGTGCAACAGTAAAATCGACAAGAGAATGTGAAATATCCTTCTGGAGGTTTTCATGGGTGTAAAGATAGGCAAATTGAAAAAATTAAAAGATTGGAAGATTATAAAATTTGCGCGATTTGA
Organism: uncultured Chryseolinea sp.; assembly: GCA_946478915.1. Next base: position 7,768 of record CAMLER010000119.1, on the reverse strand, counting down.
AGGTTTCTATGCGCATTATTCCATCTATTTGTCTAAGTCACCCTAATACCTTTACACCGGATCATATGGGTTTTTGGGGATCCAGGAAGTCATTTAGTTTTGGGTATGGCAAAGGTCGGCGTGATTTCATGCCGACCTTTTATTTTTCTTTAGAATGATGAAAAAAGCATTACATATAGTTACTGCAGTAATTTTTTTAAATGCGTGTAAGCAAGCGCCTGCGGTGGAAGATAGCCTTACCGTTAGCAAGGCGATGGACAATGTTGTCACCCGCCTTTATAATGAAGTGCCGGCAGAAAAGTTTGCTGAAGTCGATGAGGATTTTGTGCTGAAATTCCTACAGCCTGATGAGAAGAAGGCGTTTGCTTCGCAGTATCAATATTTTACAGTCAATGTTCCCGTACGCGTATCTTTGATGCGCCATATTGACCAGAAAACTCTTCCATTTTGGTTGCCGGAAAGTGGATTTGTGAGAACGGATCTGCGTGTGAAAAATGACACTGGATACGAATACGAAGTTTGGCAGCGAGAGTATCCTGCTGGAAAAATTAAATTGGGTATCAACGGGTTTGATAAGCATCGTCCCGTTTATTTCGTTTCCGTCGGCGCACTCGATCCATCCGACCAATTGGAGATAACAAACATTTATCCGGCTGAATATGAGGTTTCTACAATGAAAAAAGGTGCGTTTACATACCACGATTGGTCAGGCCTGTTACTGTCGGAGGTACCAGAAGAGTTGATTGGACAAAAGCTGTTCACGACAGTACGGGGACGTGCGCGCGAATCTCACATCATAGAAGGCTTTCGTCAGACGCCCTTCCCATCTTCAGCTAAACCTGACCAGATCACACTTACCTGGAGTCGCTCACCGCTTTCAACAATAGATATCCAATGGCGGACAAATACAACGGTATCGGACGGCGCAGTTCGATATTGGACAGATGCAGGAAAAGACACCGTAACGATTGATGCGGTCCGAAATGTTATTGAAGACCGTATGCTTTTTAATGACCGCTACATAAACCGGTTTACGGCGGAGTTGAGCAACCTAAAGAGCGGAACACGTTACTACTATCAAGTCGGGTCGCCGAAAAATCATTCTTGGTCGGACCCCAGCAAATTCGAGACCCAGGCAGAAATTAGCGAAAACTTCAGCTTCGTTTGGTTTGGTGATACACATTGCTTTCCCGACTCGGGTAAATTGGTTTCGCTGGCAGACCGACAAAATCCAGATGCATCTTTTTACGCAATTGCTGGCGATGTGGTGAGCACCGGACTCAATAGGGATGATTGGGATAAATTATTCCAATATTCGGGTGACGTATTTTCAAGAAAACCCCTTATGCCGGTACCAGGCAACCACGACAGGCAGGATGGTTTGGGAGCGCAATTGTATTACGACCTGTTTAGCCTTCCAAAAAACGGTCCACCAGAAGTCGAGGATGAATCCTCTTATTCCTTCGAATATGGGAACGCATTGTTCCTGATGATTGATGCTACGTCCGAGGTTTCCGATCACACTGCGTGGATAGAGGAGAAACTTTCGTCATCAAAAGCGACGTGGAAATTCGCGATCTTTCATTTTCCTCCTTACAATTTTGAGGAGCCGTATGCTGACATACAGGAAGCCTGGGTTCCACTGTTTGATAAATATCATGTGGATATGGTAATGGGCGGCCATATTCATTATTACATGCGCTCACGTCCCATGAATAATGGCAAAGTGGTTGACTCTTTTGACAAGGGAACCGTCTATGCTATTTCAATTAGCATCCCCAGCAGCCACAATAATATGACTGCCGAACCTTATGCCGTTAAACAATTTGATCATGGATATTTTTATCAGCGAATGGAGATCAAAGGAAGTGTGTTGACCTATAGTGCGGTTGATGCAAGTGGTGCAGTCAGGGATAAGTTTGAAATTCGGAAGTAATCGGACGATCGTTGCCCTTGGTGATTTTATTTTTCTTGATATTTGACTATGTATAATCGAAATACATCCACCTAAAAACAAGTATAATGAGATATCTATTCAGTTGCATTGTTCTCACCCTTTCACTTTTAGCAAATGCACAATCAAACCTTAAAACAGAGAATGTTTTTATTATCACATTCGACGGCCTCAGATGGCAGGAACTTTTTACAGGTGCTGATTCCGCGTTGATAAACCACAAGGAGTTTACTTCCAATTCAAAAGAAATTTCTTCTTTGTATTGGGCTCCGACACCAATCGAAAGGAGGACCAAATTGATGCCGTTTTTTTGGAATACAATTTCTTCAGAAGGACAGCTCTACGGCAACCGAATGCATGGCAACAATGTCAACTGTTCCAACACAATGTGGTTTTCATATCCCGGGTATAATGAAATACTCTGTGGTTTTGCAGACGATGAGAGGATCCACAGCAATAATAAAATTGATAATCCCAATATTACCGTTCTGGAATTTTTAAATAAGCAGAAAAAGTATTCTGGAAAGGTTGCAGCCTTTGCATCCTGGGATGTCATTCCCTTTATCATCAACGAAAAAAGAAGTCGCATTCCGGTGAATGGTGGCTACGAAATTGCCTCAGGTACTAAGTTGACAGAACGCGAACTTTTCCTTAATGAACTTCAGCCAAGAATCCCTGGTCATTGGGGCAGCGTTCGGCAGGATGCTTTTACGCATTACTATGCGTTTGAATATTTAAAAAAGAACAAACCCAAAGTCGTTTACATTTCATATGGTGAAACCGATGATTTTGCTCACGACGGGGACTACGATGAATATTTGAAATCGGCAAATCGCACAGATCAATTCATCCGCGAACTTTGGATGTGGACTCAGTCCAACCCTGCCTATAAAGGTAAAACGACTTTTTTGATTACAACTGATCACGGGCGTGGCACCGTTCCCCTCGATACATGGAAGCATCATGGTGATGAAATTGCCGGCGCAGATCAGATCTGGTTTGCCGTGATCGGTCCAGATACCCCTGCGCACGGTGAGCAAAAAGCAAAGATGCAGTTATATCAAAATCAAGTGGCAAAAACAGCGGCTGCCTTTTTAGGGATTGATTACACCAATGAGAAAAAGGTGGGAGATGTTATTGAGAGTGCGTTATCAAGTTCAAAAGGCGCCGATCGCAGGAACTGATTCGCAAAAGCCTCCTTTATAAACGTAATTTCGATACGCGCGGCCCATAATTTTGTTTTATCCTTGTCTGTTTCAAGTATTTAGAAGGATAAAACAGTATCACATGAAAAAGGCTGGTAGTTCCGTTTATGGATTTTTAATATTGCTTTTGGTTTGGTCATGCTCTGAAAAAAAGGATCCCGGAGCGCGAACCGTACATGAGGACAAACCATTTTTCCAGGACTACACCATAAAATTTGATCTAGACCAGGAGGGAGTCATTCTTAAACGGGCATATACTGATCGCAACGGTGTCGTACAAATCTATTCATCAGCGGGACTGCTCAAGCCTTTCGCAGGTGAGTTCCTCTATCCGGGAAAATTGGTAGCGGACAAAACCTACCGACCCATGGGCGATAAGAAGATCGCAAACCTTGCACTCTACGACAGTCAGTTTGTGTACATTGACGATAAAGCGGTGCTCAGCAACGCCTGGGCTGGTGAGCTGTTCTCCCGCCACACCATGCCGGGAGCAACATTATTTGCCGGGGGGGAGACATTTTCTTTTCTCATTTCAGATGGTACTGCGCTGCAACTCTTGAAGGATTCAAGAGTTCTGTGGGAAGGAAAGTCATCCGACCTGATAATCGACATCATTTTTGACCAGACTCGAAATGAATTCTTGCTTTTAAGCGAGAGTTCTGTTTCTACGTTTTCTGAAAAAGATAAAACTCTGATTAAAGCATTCTCCGGTCAGAATTTCACCTGCTTTGCCCTGACCAACAATGCAAAAGATATTGTGATTGGAACCGGAAACGGGTATCTACTTTTAGATGCTCATTCGAAACAACAGAAAGGAAATGTAGTCACAAGACTTCCCTGGACGGAAATAACAACAGTTCAGGAAATTGATGGCAAGGTTTGGTATGGAACTACGAGAGGAGCATTTACCACCGATGAAAAGGGCAAGTTCATTTACTATGCGTCAAAGCGATGGTTACCTTCAGATCACGTGATCGATATCGAGAAAGGTCCAGAGAATTCAGTTCTGGTTTTAACGGACAAAGGACTATCCCGAATTTGCTTCAAGGAAATGACCTTGTTTGAAAAGGCAATGTATTACCAGCAGCAGGTTCGTTCCCGACATATCAGGCATGGCTTCAATGCAACGCTTGGATATATGCAGAACGGAAGCCTGGCTACGGGATCGCTTGAAGATTCCGATAACGATGGTCTTTGGACTTCCATGTACCTTGCAGCGGAAGTCTTTCGATATAAGGTAACAAAGTCGGCTGATGCGCTTCAAAACATGAAAGAGTCGATGGATGCAATGGAGCGCCTGTACGCAATAAATGGTGTGAAAGGTTTCCCATCCAGATCTTTTGAACGGACAGGGTACAAGTATGACGATAAACCGTGGCGAAGGTCCAGAGATCCGGAATGGGACTGGAAGTCAACAACCAGTAGCGACGAGGCTATTGGTCACATTTTCGTCTTTGGTGCGATGGCTGAGTTATTAGACGATCAGAAAGACCTTCAAACAAGAGCGGTAGCATTGATCGACTCCCTGATGCAGCATACTGTCGATAACGATTTCTATCTGGTAGATTGGAATGGTGAACCAACGCTCTGGGGGAAATGGAATCCAAAATATGTAAATGCGCGACCAGTAGGAGTCGGTGATCGCAAGATCAACTCTTCCAATATTATCGCAATGCTTCAAACTGCATATCATTTTACCAAAAAGGAAATCTATAAGGATAAGGCGTTTGAGCTGATGAATGAACACGGGTATTTTGAAAATTTGATGTACCCGATGAGTAAAATCAAGAGAGCCGATGAGAGTGCAGACGACTGGAGCAAAATGCTTTCAGAATCATGGAATCATTCTGACGATGAAATGTATTTTGTCGGATACTGGGGTTTGTATCGCTATGCTTTTAATGATTCGCTGAAGGCCCGGTTTAAAGAGGCTATTGTAGATCATTGGGAAATTGAACGACCGGAGAAGGAGGGAGCATGGAATATTTTCACTGCATTGACTGGTGTTGACAATTTTGACTTGAACGAAGCCATTTGGTATCTTCAGGAGTATCCGCTGGATTTGATACATTGGAAGATTGCCAACAGCCATAGGAAAGACATTGAGATAGTGGAGCCCAATTTCCGTGAACAAACGACAAAGGAAGTATTGCCTGCGAGCGAACTGCCGGTTAGCCGGCACAATGCGAATCGCTTTGACCTGGATGGCGGAGACAACGGTACTTCTGAGTATAGTGCAGGCGATATCTGGTTACTGCCATACTGGTTAGGAAGATATCTTGAGGTGATTGGCGGTCCGGAGGGAGAGGAAGATTCGGATGTTTGATTTTTCCGATTAATATTACCGGATAAATATCATATATGCATACCTCGAAAATAGAAAACCCAATGGGTCGGTTAATCTCCCTGGACGCGATGCGTGGGTTTACCATAGCCGGAATGATTTTGGTGAACTACCCGGGAACTTGGGAACACATTTATCCACCCTTGGAGCATGCGGAATGGGATGGTTTGACACCCACCGATCTGGTGTTCCCATTTTTTCTTTTCATAGTCGGCGTGTCCATTACTTTATCCTTTACGAAGCTGCTCGAAAAAAACACTCCTAAAAATGCTCTCTACAGGAAAATAGTCATTCGTGCAATCAAGATATTTGCTGTCGGAATTATCTTAAGTTTGATACCCAATTTTGAGTTTGGGAACATTCGTTTTGCAGGCGTGTTGCAACGAATCTCGATCGTTTTCCTGGCATGTTCCTTTATTTTTTTAAACACATCTATCAGATTCCAGGCTATTCTCGGTGCGATCATTCTCGTCGTCTACTGGCTGGCCATGACACTGATACCAACGCCAGGGATAGGCGAAGTGTCTCTCGAGAAAGGCGTAAATCTTGCCGCCTGGGTCGACAGTGTTCTATTGCCGGGAAGGATGTGGCAGGGTACATGGGACCCGGAAGGCATACTTAGTACCTTTCCGGCAATTGTTACAGGTATTACTGGTCTGTTGGCAGGGCATCTGCTGCTCAGTAAAAGGACATCCTATGAAAAAGCAGTTATTTTGCTGGTGTGCGGGTTCATCGCACTCGTTGCTGGTTATATCTGGGGTCTCGCATTTCCCGTGAACAAAAATTTATGGAGCAGTTCATATGTGCTGGTTACTTCGGGTTTAGCTTCCTTGCTATTGGGAACCATGTACTACGTTGTCGATATCCGTAACTATACAAGTGGAACGAAGCCCGGGATTATTTTTGGCGCAAACGCAATTGCCATCTATGTACTTTCGGATATTATCTCCATTATCTTCTACGGCGTTAGTTTTGGTTCTGCTTCGCTAAACCAGCATTTTATGTTAGCACTTACCAGTATAGGTTTTGCGCCTGAACTGGCCAGCATGTTATATGCTATTATTTTCGTCATTGTCAATTTCTTTATTGCCTACTTTTTATATAAAAAGAAAATCTTTGTCAGACTATAACTATAGCTATTCCTTTCATGCCGGCACTGCGAAACTATTCTTACTTACCTGTCCTCCTTCTATTGGTTTTAGTTTTTGCCGGTTGTTCCAGTGAAAAGAAAGGTGAAAATGATGAGTCTGTCGCGGTTCATTGGGAATTGACCACCAATCTTACCGACAAAGAAAATGTGTTCGCCGCTAAATTTGACTTGAAGAATAATAGTGGACGAACATTATCAGATAAAAACTGGGCGCTTTTTTTCAACATGGCGCCCCGCGAGATTTTAGTCTCTGAAAAGCCGCAACCTGCTACCCTTTATCACATAAACGGTGATTGGTATAAAATGACCCCAAATCCAAATTTCAGTTTGAAACCGAACCAAACAATAACTATAAACTACAACGGGATCGAGGGAGTAATCAAAGAAACAGATCGTCCACTTGGACTATACTTTGTTTTTTATGACGAAGCGGGAGTTGAGAAAGAGATCGTCGAGGTTAAGGATTACACTTGGACCCCGTTTACAAACCCTGACCAGATCAACCGAAATAGGGACGACCAGGAACCTATTCCTACCGCTGAGTGGTCTTATAAAAATAACCTTGAACTCGAACCGGTTGCGGCGTCGGAAATAAATCCCATAATCCCGTCTCCGGTCATAATGCAGACGATTGCAGATAGCCTGACCGTTACGAACGAATTGGAAATCTATTATCAATATGATCTTCTAAAGGAAGCCACCTATCTCGCATCGGTTTTAAAGGATGTAACCGGCACCGATTTTAAGCTGGTAACTACACCATCGAGCAAGAAGCTAATCACGCTATGGTTAGAAAATACAAATGTGAACGGTATTTCAAAGGAAGCGTACTCATTAAAAGTAAACACTGACGGCGTTACAATCAAAGGTAGCGACAGTGCCGGTGTCTTTTATGGTATTCAAAGTCTCCGTGCGTTAATACCGGTATCTGCGTATCAAAAAAAGTCTGCAAGTATATTGCTGCCATTCGTTAGTATCAAGGATGCTCCACGTTTTGCGTTTCGTGGCCTTCACCTTGACGTAAGCAGAAATTTTCAAACAAAAGAAACGATCCTGCGACTTCTGGATCTGCTTTCGTTTTACAAGATCAATCGCTTTTTGTTTTACACCACGGA
>CAMLER010000118.1 GCA_946478915.1 uncultured Chryseolinea sp. | reverse complement strand
ATGGATAACACATTTAAAAGATTTCTGCGGTACTTCTTTAGCGGTACACTGTTCATTGTCCCTCTTGTAGCAACTGCCTACTTCATCTTTGTTTCGTTCACCTGGCTTGACGACCTCTTAAACCTGCCATACCCCGGACTGGGCTTCGCAATTATTCTCATGGCAATCACAGGTTTCGGGTATCTAACCACCAACTTCGCCTTCCAGACTTTCACCAATTGGTTTGATCGCTGGATCAATAAAATTCCATTGATAAAACTGATTTACTCCGCGGTGAAAGATCTTTTGAATGCATTTGTCGGTGAAAAGAAAAAGTTTAATAAACCAGTGTTAATTGAGATAAACAAAGAGAACAAACTTTACCAGATCGGATTCATCACCCAACCGGATCTTACCGAGCTCGGTTTGAATGAAATGATTTCAGTTTATATACCCCATTCATATGCATTCTCTGGGTACCATTATGTGATTTCAAGGGAAAGAGTGAAGCCTCTGAATATATCCGGCACAATAGCTATGAAGTACATTGTGTCAGGAGGTGTAAGCGGATTTCGGGAATCTAAATTTTAAAATCAATCTATGATGCCTGACCCGATTAACTCTTCGTCTGCGTACCATGCGGCAAACTGCCCCGGCGTTATACTTTTTTGAGGCTTATCAAAAATGAGATATAAGCCTTCTTCCCTGCGGTGCAGTGTGCAGCCGACGAGCGCCTGGCGATATCGAACCCTCGCCTGATAATGCCGGGATTCACCAACAACCATTGCCAGATCCGGTCTCACCCAATGAATATTTTTTCCTTCAATAAAAAGTCCCTTGCGATACAGGCCGGGATGATCTTCTCCGAGGCCGGTATAAATGATATTTTCATTGGTATCCGTACCAATCACGAATATTGGTTTTTCGTATCCTCCAATATTCAACCCCTTTCTCTGACCGATCGTATAATAATGAGCACCTTTGTGTTCACCGATCACTTCACCTCCTGCATCGGCAAGGCTATACGCAGCAGAAATACTTTTAAGATCGGTTGATTCGAAACCGTTCTTAAATACGTCAGACCCGGGTGAAATGGAAATCACCTTACCGCGTCGTTGCTCCAGCCGTTGCTGTAGAAAATCCGGCAGGTGAACCTTTCCAACAAAACAAAGTCCCTGCGAGTCCTTTTTTTCTGCGGTAACTAAATTTTGTTTCCGCGCTATGTCCCGGACTTCCGGTTTGAGCAATTCACCAACTGGAAAAAGAGACTTGGCCAATTGAGCTTGGGTGAGCTGGCAAAGAAAATAGCTTTGATCTTTATTTGGGTCTTTACCGGCAAGTAGCCTGTAGGTTGTTTGTCCTTCCACTTCAAAGGATGCTTTGCGCGCATAGTGTCCGGTGGCCACGAAATCTGCACCGATTCTGAGTGCCGCGTTGAGAAAAATATCAAATTTGATCTCGCGGTTGCACAATACATCCGGGTTGGGAGTTCTGCCGCGTTGATATTCGGCGAACATATAATCTACAATCCGCTCTTTATATTCCTTGCTAAGATCAATAGCCTGAAAGGGGATTCCCAAATGCTGCGCAACAATCATAGCGTCATTGCTATCATCGAGCCATGGACATTCATTGCTGATCGTTACGCTGTCGTCATGCCAGTTTTTCATGAACATTCCGATAACCTCATAACCCTGTTCTTTTAACAGGTATGCAGCGACACTGGAGTCCACACCCCCGGATAGACCAACAACAACGCGCCGGCCATTACCGATGGTGGAATGCTTTTCTGCGATGGATTCGATGGATTTCATGTGCTGGCTCAAAATTAAACAAGAATGAGGATTTAATTTAACGCCACTTTCTCACTTAAAAGTTCATTTATCGTCTCGTTGAACTGCTGCTGGAACTGTTCATAGTAAACGCCGGTGCTGGGTCCGGTAAATCCGGTATGAATCTTTTTTACCTTCCCATCTTTCCCGATAAAAATCGTCGTAGGGAAGGCAATAACCTTATTGAGCATGGGCAATGTCGCCGATGCTTTCTCCTTATCTTCAGTACCGGCAATTACAAAATCATAGGTTACATCAAGCTTTTCAGCCATTTTCTTTATTCGATCGCTTGCGTAATTAAAGTCGGCTTTACGTTCATAGGCCAAGCCAATTATCTCTATGCCCCGATCTTTGTTTTCTTTAAACCACGGCGCAAGAAACCTCGTTTCGTCCATGCAGTTGGGACACCAGGTTCCAAATAGCTGGAGTATCACCACCTTGTTCCGGTACTTTTCATCATTAAGACTAACGTTATTTCCATTTACATCGGGAAAGGTAAAAGCAATTCGATCATACCCCTCTTTCAAATAGGTAAGGTTCTCAGCATCCGGTAGTGTAGCGTTATCGTTCTTTCTGGCAACCCAATCTTCCTTCCATGTTTTTCCGGAGTAATACTTGCCGCGAAGAGTGCCATCGCTTTCCATAACCGCAGAAAATAAGTAAGCGTAATTGCCATCGAAGGTGCTTAGATGCAATGTGTCGCTTACGATATTACCCTGCAAATATCTGTAGTCACCCGTGGGCGTAAGAAAAGTCCCTGAAACGCTATCTGCTGTCTGATTGAAAAGTGCGATCGCGGGCGTCGTATCGGTCTCGTGAATAAATTTTACTTCATACTTTCCGCCGAAATCGGGCACCGGTGTACGATTGTTACTTTTTGCAAAGCGATAGGATTGCCCGTAAACTGCGCGAAAGGGTAACCGGTAATCCTTTGCAAAATTCTTAATAAAGAGTCCTTCGAGTGTATCTCCTTTAATTATTGCCTTGAAGTTTGCATCGAATATGTGCAGCCCAATGTCGATTGAATCTCCTGCTATGTTTACTTCATCCAGCAGAAGACGTTCGTCTGCGTTAATCAAGTATATTTCAATATCATCATTATTATTTCTTTTTACTTCAAAGTTAAATGGCAATTCCTGGCCCTGCATTTCTACTGTAGCCCGCCATAGTCCTTCTCTTAGGTTTCCATCCATATTGTTTTTCGCGAGGCATCCGGACAGCAGTACAAACATGAGGATAGAAAAAAATCTTGTCATTCTTTTAAATGTTAGCTGATTGGCAAACACAAAAATGCGGGAAATGATTTACATTTTAGCTGACTTTACAATTGCTCATGTTAAATCATCTCAAAGTATTAGAGCTCGCCTCAGTTCTGGCCGGACCCGGCGTCGGACAATTTTTTGCAGAAGTAGGTGCCGAGGTGATAAAGGTAGAAAATATACATACTGGTGGAGATGTGACCCGTACCTGGAGGGTTGCAAATGAAAATACAGATGATCGGTCGGCATACTTTTGTGCTGTCAACTGGGGCAAGAAATCGATTGCTGTCGATTTGAGACAGAGGGCGGGACAGGATATCGTTCGTAACCTCGCCATCAAATGTGACATAGTGATTAGCAGTTATAAATCCGGCGACGCGGAGAAACTCGGTGTGGATTTTCAAACGTTGTCATCATTGAATCCACAACTTATTTATGGTCAGATTTCTGGATTTGGTGAACATAATCCGCGGGTTGGCTATGATGCAGTAATACAGGCGGAGACAGGTTTTATGTTCATGAATGGCGAGCCCGGCGGTTCGTCCATCAAAATGCCGGTCGCACTCATGGATATTCTTGCCGCGCATCAGCTCAAAGAGGGGATTCTTTTGGCGCTAATCGAAAGATATAAGAGCGGAAAAGGCAGGTACGTGCATGTTTCGCTTTTCGATGCTGCAGTCGCATCACTTGCCAATCAGGCTTCAAACTGGTTAGTGGCGGGAGTAATTCCTCAAAAACAGGGTTCGCTCCATCCGAACATTTCACCGTATGGAGAAATTTTCAGGACAGCCGATGGCGTTGAAATCTTACTGGCAATCGGAAGCGACCGCCAGTTTGCCTCGTTTGCCGACATAGTGGGCTTGGGAAGTGAGGTCCTAAAATCTTATGCTACCAATGTGCAGCGCGTTGAAAACAGGGCCGATCTGTCGTTGCTTCTCAAGGACAAAGTCGGCAGTCGTGATTCGGCGACCTTGATTGGATCAATGCAAGCGGCGGGAGTTCCCTATGGCCTTGTCCACAACCTTCAGGAACTCTTTCAAACTGACGAAGCAAAGGCATTGCTAATTCATGCAGCTGACCGGATAGGCGTGAAGACCTATGTCGGCAGCAGTTTTGATGCTAGTTTCTCCCACTTTCTACCACCGCCCCACTTTGGTGAGCATACGTTTGAAATTCTCCAAAAAACCTTAAGATTTTCCCCAGAGTTAGGAAAATCGCTAAAGAATCAGGGCATCATTGCCTAGGCTTGCCTCATATTTGACCTTAAAAAAATGCATTCTATAGTACTTTCTGTACATTTCTTCACGAAAAACTAAAATTGTGGTAAAAAGTGGTTGAAAGTGGTTTAAAATTCTCTAAGTTTGCTTAGGAGTATAAGACAACCACTACGTCTATGACTTTCTTCACTGGTAGATATGACAGCAAACTGGATTCGAAAGGCCGACTTGTTCTGCCTTCCAAATTCAAAGCGCAGCTGCCTGAAGATGGGCATGAACTCGTGATCCAAAAAGGTATAGAACCCTATCTATCCATTTACCCTTTACTGGAATTCAGAAAGTTAGTGTCAAAGGTTTCTGGCTTGAGCGAATTCAATGAAGAGAACCGGGCCGTGCGCCTTGCCTTCTTTTCCGGTATTGCCACAGTAGAACTGGATGACAACGGTCGGTTGCTTATTCCCAAAAGTATGCTTGCCTATGCAGGGCTTCAGAAGGAAGTAGTCCTGATTGGCATGGACAATTTAATCGTTGCCTGGGAGCCCAGCCTTTTTGAGAAGCATTTGCTAAAAGATCAGCAGGAATATTCGAAGCTGATGCAAAAAAATCTTGACAAGTAGGGGTTAGACAACCGGAAGACAGCGGCGATACCGCGGTCACCCGTAGTCGTGCGTTCATTAACAGTGTCGAAACCAAAAAGCTAATGCCTGGTATCTATGGACAACTATCATAATCCAGTGATGCTAAAGCAATGCATCGAAGCGTTACAGATAGACCCGTTAGGTACTTATGTAGACGTAACGTTCGGAGGCGGCGGGCACAGCATGAAAATTCTTGAACAAATTGACGGCGGGAGATTGATCGCGTTTGATCAGGATGAAGACGCTAAAAAGCAAGCAGAAAAAATCAAAGATCGTTCTTTCACATTTTGTCACGCCAACTTCATGCACATGAAAAGGTATCTACGGTTGAATGGGATTACTTCAGTAAATGGAGTTCTTGCCGACCTGGGTATCTCGTCACATCAGATCGATTCACCTGAGCGAGGATTTTCAACAAGGTTCGATGGACCTCTGGACATGCGTATGGACCAATCGTTAACAGTTACAGCCGCGAAGGTTTTGAACGAGTATAGCGAAGACCGAATTCATAAAATCTTCGGCATGTACGGTGAGCTGAAGAATGCGAAGACCGCTGCGAGACTGGTAACTCAGTCCAGAGCGATAAACGCAATCGAAACAACAGGTGATTTGAAACGGACACTTGCTGCTGTTGCACCCCGGGGAAAAGAGAACAAATACTTCGCTCAGGTTTTTCAGGCTTTGAGAATCGAAGTTAATGAGGAGATGAGAGCGCTGGAAGATTTTTTAATTCAGTGCAGTGAAGTGATTGTTGGCGGAGGTAGATTGGTGGTGATGTCATACCATTCACTTGAAGACCGGATGGTGAAGAACTACATCAACAAAGGAAAGGTGTTTGGCGAAGTGGACAAGGATTTTTTTGGAAATGAAATAAAGCCATTCAGAGCAATAAACAAAAAACCGATTGAAGCGGAGGAAAGCGAGATAAAGCAAAACAGCAGGGCCAGAAGCGCAAAACTGCGTATAGCCGAAAAGATATAAACATGAAAGGCAATAAGTTTAAGATTAGACCAAAGACAAAGACCGGCGGACTTGCCCGTGGGATTTTTGCTGGTTTGGAGCGAAGGTTAAGGCTGGAAGATTATTTCGAAGGTGGTTTCCCTGTCAAATACCTGCCTAAAATATTGTTTGTAATGGTGCTGGGGTTAGTCTATATCAGTAATACCCACTATGGTGAAAAGACAGTTCGCAAAATAAACAATCTGCAGGCTGAGGTAGAAGACCTTCGGGCAGACTACACGACATTAAAAGCGGACCTGATGTTTGCCAGCAAACAATCAGAAGTAGCTAAAAAAGTAAGAGATCTTAATCTTAAGGAAAGTCTGAAACCACCCTTTAAAGTCGAGGTACCAGAAGGTGAATATTAAACAATCCATATTGCTCAGAGTTCGCGTGGCATTTTTGTTTGCCGTGATTTTTGCCGTGGGAATTGTTGTAAAGACAGGGCAGATTCAATTTGCGGAAGGAGAGGAATGGGAAGCAATGGGTGAAAGAATTTCTTTCGACTACAAAAGGGTAAAAGCAACCCGGGGTAATATCTATTCGGACAACGGCAGTTTGCTTGCAACGTCCTTGCCGTTTTATAAAGTAGCATTCGATCCCACAATGCCCTCCAATGAAATTTTTAAGAAGGGCGTCGATAGCCTTGCATTGAACCTATCCAAATTTTTTAAAGACAAAACCAAGACCGAATACAAACGAATTCTCATTGACGCCCGAAGCTCAGGCAAGCAGTACATCGTATTGAATCGCAAACGGGTCGATTATCAGGAAAAGAAGAAAATGATGACCTGGCCGATCTTTCGTGAAGGTCGCTTCCGTGGCGGAAGTATTTTTGAAAAGGTTGATATAAGGTATCATCCGTTTTCAAATCTGAGCGAACGGACTATTGGTTATATCAATGAAAATGACAAAGGCGTAGGTCTCGAATACAGTTTTCACAAAGAACTCGGCGGGCAGGACGGATATGCTTACTATCAAAAAATTGCAGGAGGGGTTTGGAAGCCCATATTCGACGCGAATAATGTGAAGGCTGTGAATGGCCTCGATGTTGAAACCACATTGGATATTAATCTTCAGGACGTTGCTGAAACCGCATTGTACAAGGCAATGAAGGCGCATAACGCAGCGGACGGACTCATCGTAGTCATGGAAGTAAAAACCGGCGCTATAAAAGCGATTTCTAATCTCAGTGGAGATGGCAAGGGAAATTATCGGGAGAAATTTAATTTCGCCGCTGGCCAGTTATTCGAGCCTGGATCCACATTCAAGCTGGTCACGATGATGGCATTGCTGGAAGATAGCCCTGTTGAGTTGACCGACAGCATCGATACCGGCAATGGAGAATATACATTCTATAATAGCAAGGTTCGCGATCACGAGGATGGTGGTTATGGTATGATCACGGTGCGGGAAGCGTTCGAACATTCCTCCAACATTGCTATGGCCAAATTAGTCGATAAGCATTTCGGTCTGCGCCCCCAAAAATTTGTGGATTACATCGACCGTTTGCATCTATCCCAACCGTTAGGCATTCAACTGGTTGGAGAACCAACGCCCAAGTTGAAGAGGCCGGGACAGAAAGGTTGGAGTGGTATAAGTCTGCCGTGGATGTCATATGGCTATGGATTTGAAATCACACCGCTGCATACGCTAGCACTGTACAATGCAGTTGCCAACAACGGTGTAATGATAAAGCCTGTCTTTGTTAAGGCTGTAAAGCGGGCAGATCAAGAGGAAGATGTTTTTGATACCCAGGTGATCAACGGAAAAATTTGCTCCTCAAAAACGCTTGAAAAATTAAAATTGCTTCTGGAAGGCGTCGTGGAGAATGGTACCGCTAAAAATATCAAAGGTACCCACTATCGCATCGCGGGAAAAACAGGAACAGCCAAGATCCTGGAGAACGGACGATACACAACCAAATACATCACCTCTTTTGCTGGATATTTCCCGGCTCACGACCCCAAGTATAGTGCGATTGTTCTGATCAAAAATCCTCGAGGCTGGTATCAGTACGGTAGCAGTGTGGCAGCTCCAGTCTTCAAAGAAGTAGCTGACAATATTTATGCAAGGGACATCAACCTCCACGATCCCATGGATGTGAAAAAATTTGCTGCACAGCAGGCGCTTCCAGTGATACGCGCGGGAAACCAGCACGAACTGACGATGTTGTGCAATGAGTTGGGTATATCCAATCATTCACAGACAGAAGAGGAATGGGTTAAATCTTCGGTGGCCGGCACGGGTGTGAACTGGAAGAAGACGCTTAGCGGGAGAGACATTATACCCGACGTTATGGGAATGACTTTTCGCGATGCGATTTATCTGCTGGAAAATTCGGGATTAAGGGTTTCATACGAAGGTAAAGGAAGGGTGATCAGACAATCGCTCAATCCCGGTTCGAAGGTTCATAGGGGAAGTACAATTTTTATAAGACTTGGATAACACAAATCTGTGCCTGAACTAAAAGACATATTGTACAAGGTCTCTCTCACTGCGGGTTCAGGCGATATGCGTGTGAACATTAATGGAGTTTGCTTTGACTCTCGCCAGACCAAGCCAGGCTTCTTGTTTGTTGCTGTAAAGGGAACTCAATCGGATGGACATCAATACATCTCAAAAGCTATAAGCCTGGGCGCTGTCGCGGTTGTCTGCGAAGTTTTACCTGAGGAAGTTTCAGATGGTGTAACTTTTGTAACCGTAAAGAATAGCGGACAGGCACTTGGCGTCATTGCTTCCAATTTCTACGGCAGCCCTTCTGAAAAATTAAAGCTTACCGGTGTTACCGGAACAAATGGAAAGACGACAGTAGCGACGTTGTTATTCAAATTATTTACATCACTTGGATATAAGTGTGGCCTGATATCGACTGTAGAAAATCTTATTGTTGATCAGACTATTCCTTCCACCCACACTACTCCTGATCCGGTGCAACTGAATGAACTGCTAAAGCGAATGATTGAAAGCGGTTGTACACATGTGTTTATGGAGGTTAGCTCTCATGCCATTGACCAGGAACGAATCGCAGGTTTAAAATTTGCTGGCGCGATCTTTACAAATATTACCCACGACCATCTCGACTATCACATTACTTTTGAAAACTACATCAAAGCAAAGAAAAAATATTTTGATGAACTCGGAAGCGACTCTTTCGCTTTAGTGAATGCCGATGACAAAAGGGGAATGGTCATGTTGCAAAATACCAAGGCAACCAAATATTCTTACGGTCTTAAGAAAGCGGTTGATTTCAAGGGTAAAATACTGACAAATTCGATTGAAGGCCTTGAACTCGATCTTGCCGGAAAAACGGTATGGTTCAAGCTCATCGGCGATTTTAATGCATATAACCTTTTGGCAGCGTATGGGGCAGCCGTTCTGCTCGGGGAAGATTCCGATCAGGTACTCGTAAAACTGTCATCGCTCAAAGGAGCTGTTGGACGATTCGATCTCGTTCTCCCTGGCTCAAAGAAAATTGCCATTGTTGACTATGCGCACACACCCGACGCTTTAAAGAATGTACTGGAGACGATCGCACAATTTCGTTCCGGCACAGAACAGGTTATTACCGTCGTCGGATGTGGAGGCAATCGCGATCGGGCAAAGCGACCGCTGATGGCTTCAATTGCCTGCAAGCTCAGCGATAAAGTGGTGCTGACCTCCGATAATCCGCGGGACGAAGATCCGGTTGCAATTATTAAAGAGATGCAAGCCGGTGTATCGCCAACCGAAGTGCGCAAGACACTGGTGATCGCCGATCGTGAAGAAGCAATCAAGACAGCGTGTATGATGGCCAACGAGAAAGATATAATTCTTGTCGCGGGGAAAGGCCATGAAACATACCAGGAAATAAAAGGAGTCAAATACCCTTTTGACGATCGCGAAGTTGTAGAACGAATGTTAAGACTAACCAGCAATAACTGATGCTGTACTACCTATTTGATTACCTCGACCGATTGGATGTGCCTGGCGCTGGCGTTTTCCAATACATTTCCTTCAGGGCAGGTATGGCAGCATTTATCTCTTTGCTGATCACCATTACTTTTGGAAAGAACCTCATCAATATCCTCAGGAGAAAGCAAGTAGGAGAAGATATTCGCGATCTCGGGTTGGAAGGTCAGGTACAAAAAAAGGGCACACCTACAATGGGCGGTATTATTATCATCGCCGCCATACTTATCCCTACTCTTTTATTGGCACAACTTGACAATGTATACGTCATACTGTTAATCGTAGCAACCTGCTGGTTAGGCCTTATCGGTTTCCTTGACGACTACATCAAGGTTTTCAGAAAAAATAAGGAAGGGCTTGCCGGACGATTCAAAATTGTGGGACAGATAGGCCTTGGGTTGATTGTCGGGTTTACCCTCTATTTTAATACTCAGGTTGTGGTAAGAGAAGCTATCCCGAACTCACAACCAGCACTTATTGAGAATAATGAGGGGGTAGTTGAGAGCAACGTACAATATAAGGAAGTCAAATCCACCAAGACAACTGTACCATTCTTAAAAAATAATGAATTTGATTATAGCTCATTGATACCATTTCTGCC
>CAMLER010000117.1 GCA_946478915.1 uncultured Chryseolinea sp. | reverse complement strand
TGTAACGAGAGATTAAAGAATCGATCAGGCTTTCATCTGCAATGCAATATACTTGTTTTTAGAAAATTATTTGACCTACACCCCTTCCATCATACGCTCCGCGCTGTCAGCAATTCTTAATTGCTCAACAAAGCCATCCAAATCACCGTTCATTATGGAGGGAAGATTATGTTGGGTATACCCGATCCTATGATCCGTGACCCGGCTCTGCGGATAGTTATAGGTTCTTATTTTTTCAGAGCGGTCGCCCGTTCGGACAATCGATTTGCGTGTTGCCCCAATTTCACTTTGTTGTTTCTCCAATTCCATTTCGTAGAGCTTGGTCTTGAGCATTTGCAAAGCACGCTCCCGGTTAGCATGTTGAGAGCGCTCTATCTGACAAGTTATAACGATGCCTGTAGGTTTGTGCGTAAGTTGCACTTTTGTTTCAACCTTGTTAACATTTTGCCCGCCGGCACCGCTTGATCTTGCTGTTTGATATTCCAGATCAGCAGGATTGATCTCGATTGCAACATCCTCCACCTCAGGCATAACAACCACGGATGCCGCCGATGTATGTACGCGACCCATTTGTTCTGTAGCGGGTACCCGCTGCACGCGATGTACGCCGGATTCAAACTTCAGCAGCCCATACGCTCCCTCTCCGCTCACACTACAAATTACTTCCTTATACCCACCTGCCGTTCCCTCAGTAACGTCTAGCACTGCCATTTTTAGTCCGCGCCGCTCACAGAATCGCTGGTACATACGCCAAAGGTCACCTGCAAATATTGCAGCTTCGTCGCCGCCCGTTCCAGCTCTTATCTCCAGCATCACATTTTTGTCGTCGTTTGGATCCTTAGGAATCAATAGCTCTTTTAATTCGGATTCAAATTTTTCGATTTTCGGTTCGAGCTCATCTATTTCCATTTTAGCCATCTCGCGCAGCTCTTCATCCTTTTCCTTTTGGAGGACTTCTTTAGCTTGCTGGAGGTGGTTTTGCGCATCGTTGAACTGATTGAACTTCGTGACAATTTTTTCCAGATCCTTGTATTCCTTATTGAGCTGAGAATATTTTTTTATGTCCCGAACAGTCTCGGATTGCATTAACAACTGACCTACCTCCTCGAATCGAAGCTTTAATTCTACCAGTTTTTCAATCATAAATAAAAATGACCGACAAAGTTAATAAAAAGAATCACGTGCGTTTCGATCGTTTTAGCGGATCGTTTGGAATTGATAGCGTTGCGAGAGAACTTTGGCGCATGAGGAAATTTTCATTTTTGTTGTTGGCAATACTAATGGGTTGTGGAGGGTCGTTGTCGGACGAACAACGCAAGAAACTGCGAGAAGGATTGGATGAGCAGAAGATTGTGAGGTTAAGCGATTCAGAAATAGTAATGTCTTCGCTGGAGCGGGGTCGATCAATTTTTAACTCGATAGAAGCGCGGGCGTTCTTGCCGGACGCGATTGACTCGATCGAGCGTCAATATCACGTCAGGATCAACCTGATCACCCCGGGGGCGGATGATGCGTTAGAGGTGGAGAATCAGCTAATCGAGGCATATGTCGTTGGGGCGGAGACAGGATCAGTGCCAGATAACATTCAGAAATTAGGAGTCACAGATAACCAGGAACAATATGACTCGCTGATGTACACTAAACCACAGGTTACGTCCCTGCCGGATGGTGCTGTTAAAGTGGAAGGCATTTGGAACATCTATCTCGCAAAAAAAGATATTATCCGTTCGTTAAGCGAGGAGTAAACAGCAGAAATTTATTTTGGATATCTCCAGCAGGAAGTAAGGTGGTCGTTAACCAATCCGCATGCCTGCATATGTGCATAGATAACTGTACTGCCGACAAATTTAAATCCACGACTGATCAGATCTTTACTAAGGGCGTCGGATTCCTTTGTAGTTGCAGGGACATCACTATTTTTTTTCCATTTGTTTATAATCGTCTTGTTGTTGACGAACGACCAGATGTAATGATCGAAGCTGCCAAATTCTTCCTGCACTTCTATGAACCTTTTCGCATTATTTACAGCTGCATTTACTTTAAGTCGATTGCGAATGATTCCTGGGTCTTGCAGAATTTTTTCCACTTTAGCAGGAGTAAAACGGCTTACTTTCAGAACGTCAAAGTTTGCAAATGCCTTCCTGTAGCCCGCACGTTTCTTTAATACCGTTGCCCAGCTTAATCCAGCCTGCGCTCCCTCAAGAACAAGAAACTCAAAGTGGATACGATCATCGTGGACCGGAATCCCCCATTCTTTATCATGGTATTCTATGTATTCATCAAACTTCAAACACCATGGACACCGTATTTTTTCTTTGGCCGTCATGTTTAATTGGCAAAATGTTCATTCATCATAAAGCTACTTTGAACGCATTTAACTTCAAATAGTCTAATGCGATCCTTTGATGGATAGCAATATTATTCAAGCGTAGGTGAATAAAATTTTGTTACACTTTAACCCACATCCGCTCGTTGCATTTCTCATAAAAGTAAAATGCATTGCATGTTGAAAATTTTTATGGCGGGATAGTAATTTTTTTTTCGATACTTTCACTTCATGTTTTACCTTAACCCTTAATAAAAATGGCGAATGAATTTAAAGCAAATGTTGGTGGCAAAGTTTCCAGGAAAGAAGCTATGGAGTGGATTGAAAAGTACGACAAGGAAATGCGAAAGGACAAAGAAAAGGACACCAAGTCGGTCTTTTTTGGTCGGGAGATTTTGCTGAAAATATTAAGTCAAGAAGACAGTGCAGGCATTACGTTCTTTTTTGTGTTGAAGTACAATGAATCGGTTAAGAAGGAAACAGTCCAACTTGTAATGGTGCCAACACGGGAGGACGGAACATACATTTGGCCGGAAGACAATAGCAGAGGTATGGTGGGTGGCGCTACTGCTTTTGATTGGGGTCTTCCGTGCCCACCGTATTGCTAAGGCAAATCACCCTTTATTAGTGATTGAAATGACTATCGAGCATTTCGTATTAACTGCAGAAGTTCAAACGTTCCTATTGGGGCTATTAGCGATTTTGTGTTTGATAAAATATCGATCCAGAAGTTCTGCAGTGCGACTCTTGGGATTTATTTTTTTTGCCGGTTTTCTCGCAAATATTAGTTCCTGGTTGTTCACCCGTATCGGAACACTTCGCCAGTTTTCAAATTTGCCTGGCATTATTTACTTCGTAGTCAGCGTAGGGCTAATATCTTATCTCTATTTAGTTGCTCTCTTCAAGAAGAGACGTCTATGGGCTTTTGTAGTTACAGGAGCAAGCATTGTTATTGCCGTAGTTAATTTTTATTTAATTCAAAAAACATCCGTGAATTCGAACTTATTTGTCATTCACGCTGGCATGCTAATCAGCTTCACGTTGTGGTACTTCTATGTTTTGATGCGAGATTTACCATCGCTGCATGTTCACCAAATGCCGATGTTCTGGTTTAATTCAGCATTCCTGGTATTGGGTGCCGGCACTTTCGTGCTATACGCATTTACTTCTTACCTGATTCACGTCTTACGAGATGACATGATTACCTATTGGAGTATTCACAATATACTGAGCATATTCGCGCACCTTATCGTGTTAATAGGATTGTATTTTGATTTCAATCAACTAAAGAGTAACCGGATGAGGCAGGACACCGGGCAGATTTAAAGCAAAAAGAATCGCCCGGCTGCATTTGAATGATCGCTTCATTCTTTAATTTTCGAAATGGAAGCAGGAGGTTCCCAATTTGCCCTTATTTTTTCCCTGGCAACTGTAGCAATGCTGGTTTTGGCAGGCTTCATTATTGTGTTTGTAGTGTATTATCAAAAAAAAATGGTGCAGGAGCAATTGAAGAGACAACAGCTTGAACTTGAATTTCAGCAAAAGTTGATGGAAGCAACTCTTGAATCCGAAGAAGGAGAACGCAGAAGGTTGGCTGGCGATCTGCACGACAGTGTAGGCGGGATGTTGTCTACCATTCGCGTTGGATTGACCGCCATTGCAAAGCAACTACCCGATCCAGGCCTTGTCGAGCAATCAAAGCAAATACTGGATGATACGCTGATGTCGGTAAGAAGAATAAGTTTGGACCTAATGCCATCAACGCTGGAAAAATTTGGACTAATGCCAGCATTGAAAGAACTTTGTGAACGTTTTGAAGGAGCTTCACTTATCCCGGTCACCCTGGAAGAGCATGGCGAAGTCAAGGAAATGTCTGCTTCACGTGCGCTGAAAGTATACCGTATAGTGCAAGAGTTGGTTAACAATGCAGTGAAGCATGCCCAAGCCAACGGTATCAAGGTAGTAACAAAGGGTGACCAACACGGTTTGAAGATTACGGTGGAGGATGATGGGAAAGGTTTCGATCCGACATTAAATCATTCAGCATCATGGAATGGTTCGGGTCTTGGATTGTTCAATATGGAAAACCGGGCTCGACTATTAAATGCGCGGCTAGAATATGATAGTGCTCTTGGAAAAGGAAGTAAGATAACATTGTACATCAACTATGAGACCTCTTAAAGTCTACATCGCCGATGATCATACCCTTTTTCGAAAGGCTATGGTAAATTTGCTGCGAAGTTTTGAACGCGTTGCCGAAGTGAAGGATGCCGAGAACGGCAAAGAGTTGCTTTCAATTATTAAGAACGAAGTTCCGGATGTAGTATTGGTCGATTTGCAGATGCCGGTGATGGATGGATCCGAAGCCACAGGCCACATCATACAAAAATATCCAGAGGTAAAAATCATCGTACTTACCATGCACGATAGTAATAAATTTATCCTTCACATGATGGATATGGGGGTACATGCATTTCTGCTCAAGAACACGGAGCCCGATGAATTGGAGCAGGCAATTTATGCTGTTGCCGACAAAGATTTCTATCACAATGAGCTTGTGGCAGCTGTATTGCGAAAAAATGTGAAGGACAGACAGTCAGGTCAGCGCCCTAATTTTGACCATCCGGACTTAACGGATCGAGAAAGGGAAATTTTGCTACTTATTTGCCAGGAACTCACAATGAAGGAGATAGGGCAGCGGCTATATCTTAGTGAAAATACTGTCCGGAATCATAGGGTCAATATCATGGATAAAGTTGGTGTGAATAACATTGTTGGCCTTGTGAAGTATGCGTATGAAACCGGCATAATGGTCTGATTTAGCAACACCGGGAGTAGTATAATTGTACTATTTTTTGAATTGGCCGGAAACTCAATTTGCCCGAAATTGGGCCGTATTCACGGTTATTAGTAGTGCAACAAGCTATTCGGGGTCCGTACCCCTTCTATCTTAAAATTCTGTCGAAATCTTATGCGAACTTATATCTGGTTATTGCAGCATATACGCTCAATCAACAGGGAATCAAAATTCGTGTGATTGCCAGGCAGGACCCGCAAGGGTAAAGCCGGTGACAGGAAAATAAGTCCCGTTGTGCTTCATAAATCTGGTTTGGATGGGCTCCTTACCTCTCGAATCGAACATTTCGATCTTATTGTTTTTTGAAACTGACCTGCCTGCGATCACACGTGTTTTTAGACGTCTTTTGGCGGCAACCTTCAAAACGGACTTTAATAACATCCACCCAAGAATTTTTCCTATCGGAATAGTTGGCAAAACATTCTGAGAACTGTTACCCGGGCTTTTTGCCCGGGGCAACGGTTAATCACGTTTATCTTTTGTGAACTCTGCAAACAGGCTATTGAAAATCGAAAGTATAAGGCTGAACGCTAATGCCCACCAAAAACCATCGACAGTGAATCCGGGGACGATGGCTTCCACCAAAAGAATAATTAATGCATTTACGACGAGCAGAAAAAGTCCCAGAGTAAGGACGGTTATGGGTATGGTGAAAATGATCAGTATCGGTTTAACAAAAATATTTGCCAGCGAAATAACGATCGCAGCAAGCAATGCGTATCCGTAATGTGAAACATGCACGCCCGGGAGAAGGTATGCCGTCAATAGGACTGCAAGTCCTGAGAGCAAGAAACGAATAAGGCCGTTCATTTTTTAGAATTCAAAGAATTGGTTCAATTTCTTCTTTTAACTGACAAAGTCAAACTCTAAATTACGCCAATGTACGCGATAGTGGATATAGAGACGACTGGTGGATACGCAGAGAACCATCGCATAACTGAAATCGCCATTTATCATCATGATGGCATCCGTATTACAGACTCATTTCGCACTTTAATTAATCCTGAACGCAATATTCCCTACTATATCACCGGACTTACGGGAATTACTTCTGATATGGTCATGACTGCGCCCTGTTTCAAGGAAGTAGCCGAAGACATCTACAAGATGCTGGAGGGAAAAATTTTTGTGGCACACAATGCGCACTTCGATTATTCTTTCCTAAAGAAAGAGTTGGAAGAGGTAGGCATCTCATGGAATTCCAAAAAACTTTGCACGGTGAGGTTAAGCCGGAAAATAATTCCCGGCCTGCGCAGTTACAGTCTTGGCAGCTTGTCCGAAAGTTTAGGCATACAGATCGTTGACCGCCATCGTGCTGGAGGTGATGCAGAGGCGACAGTGAAAATCTTTGATCAGTTGTTACGACGCGACCAGGATCAATACATTCTCAAAACCCTGAAGAAAAATTCGGGAGAAACCATTCTGCCGCCTAATTTGCCGAAAGAAGAATTTGACCGGCTGCCGGCGCTTGCAGGGGTCTACTATTTCCATAATTCGCATGGAGATGTGATTTATGTAGGAAAGGCGATTAACATTAAAAAGCGAATTGCAGGACACTTTACCGGGGATGCGAGAGAGTGGAGCCGCTCGCGGATACGAAATGAAATTCATCACATTAGTTATGAATTAACGGGCAATGAATTGATTGCCCTCATCCTTGAATCGCAGGAGATCCGTCGACTCTGGCCCAAGTATAATCAGGCTCAAAAGTTCCGCGTAGAAGAATGGGGAATATTTGAGTATGAAGATAGAAATGGGTATCGGAGGTTTTCTGTTAATGTAATAGCGCGCGGTTCGCGACCATTGAAGCGTTTTAATTCAAAGGGCGCCGCATGGAATTTTTTGTGGGAGAAGGTGCGCACTTTCGATCTCTGTCCAAAACTCAGCGGGCTACAATTGGCAAAAGGATTGTGTTTTGAATATCAAACCGGAAAATGTCACGGCGCATGTATGGGTACAGAAGGAGCTGATGCGTATAACGATCGCGTTGAGAAGACTATAAAATCGTTTCAGTCACCGGGAGGATCGGTGGCAATTATTGGCAGGGGCAGGAATATCGAAGAGCAGTCGCTTGTGTTGGTAGAGCGTGGAACCTATGTTGGCTACGGTTTTTTTGAAAAACACAATACCATCTCTGATTTCGAATCGGCAAAATTATTCGTTAAGAAAAGTACGGAGACTCCTACTGTGCAGAGCCTTATCAATGGATATGTGGCAAATCCCAGAGGTGGACAGGTGGTCGTATTTGATTCTGTTGCCATTTGCTGAAACACCAACGTTATTTTTTTTTCCTGCCTTCTACTCCAGGGTAAAGCGAGGGTACCGGATCGCTTATAAACATTTCCGTGGAATGTATATTCATCATTGACAACACTCCGGACCAACCCGCACCTGTATCCATCATCCAAACTTCGCAAGATTTAATTGGGTAAGAAAATGGTATTGGTGTATGGCCCAGATACACTTCCTCAAATTGCGTGAGTTGAGCAGAAGTTTCTCTGACGTAAAAGTTCCATGCCTTTTGAATCAACGACCGATCCCAGGCAAAATTCATAATATCCTGCTTTTCTAACGGTAGGTGTGGATCAATTCCGGCATGAACAAAGAGCTTCCCCTTATCGACGTAGTAGTGCAATGCTTTTTTGAAGAATTCTATATGCGATTGTGGAATTCCTTCCGAATACGAAGCAATTGACGCCTCGCCTCCCTGCCTGAGCCAAATTTCCTCAGCGATGTTTTTTTGAAACCAATTTGACAACCAGATATCGTGATTACCTATTATATAAGTTAGGTTTGAAATCTTCAACAATTCATCGATACAAAGCTTGGTGTCGGGCCAACCATCACATACGTCCCCCAAACAAATAAGGTGATCGTTTTCATAATTGAAGTTTGATTTGATGAGGCATTGCTTCAGCGCCCTGAATGCGCCATGAATGTCGCCGATCACATACGTTTTGGATATTGCCATTTAACCAACCCTGTTGATTTCCAACAAAATTTCCACCTTAATTGGTAATAATTACGTTATTTTATCGGTTTAAACCTGAAATAGATTCATGGAAACGGTAGCAGTCGAAAAGCACGAAGAACATAAAGAGAAAGTAAAGCAGGTTTTCCGCGAGGTTGGTAAGGTCGTGGTTGGACAGGAATACATGGTGAACCGATTGATGATAGGATTATTTACCAATGGACACGTGCTGCTCGAAGGAGTTCCGGGACTCGCGAAAACCCTTACTGTCAGCACGCTCGCACAGGTACTGCATCTTGAATTTCAGCGCATACAGTTTACACCCGATCTTCTACCCTCAGACCTTGTCGGCACGATGATCTATAATCAGCGAGAGGGAAAATTTGAAGTAAAGAAAGGCCCTATTTTTGCAAATATTATTCTGGCAGATGAAATAAATCGCTCGCCAGCCAAGGTCCAGTCTGCATTGCTTGAAGCCATGCAGGAAAAGCAAGTTACCATAGGCGAAACAACGTTTACCCTTGACCGGCCCTTTCTCGTAATGGCGACGCAAAATCCGGTGGATCAAGAGGGCACGTACCCGCTACCGGAAGCCCAGGTCGATCGATTCATGATGAAAGTTTTTGTGGATTATCCATCGAAGAGTCAGGAGATGGAAATCATGCGACGGATCTCCAACATGAAATTCGATTATACTGTCAACACGGTCTTAAGTAAGGAAGACATTTTCGCAATTCGTGATCAAGTTAACAGGGTGACCATCTCGGAGTCGCTTGAGCAATACATTATTGAGCTCGTATATGCAACGCGCAGACCCTTGGATTATAAGCTGAACGAACAGGCCCAGTACATTCAATTCGGCGCATCTCCACGTGCCAGTATTAACCTGAATCTGGCAGCCAAAGCTATGGCGTATATGGAAGGACGCGATTACGTGTTGCCAGAGGATATCAAGGAAGTTGCACTGGATGTGATGAACCACAGAATTATTTTGAACTACGAGGCGGAGGCGGACAATGTGCGGACCGCCCATATCATTAAAGCTATTCTTGGGAAAGTTCCAATCAATAAATAATAAGTAAGCTGCCGGCTATTTTACTCCTTCCAAAGTAAGGCAGACATTTTCATTTAGTAACTACTCATATGATGTCTTCATGGCGTGAGCCGTTGTGGCGTATCGCCTTTTTTCATTTACCAGAAGTCATTAACAAAACCGTAATGCAGTATTCATGTTCCTAACAATTTGTTAATCTCTCCATTGGGTTCAATTAACAGTAGGCACCCACCTTTGAGCTGTTAAATCGAAGTGAAAAACTAAAAATCCAAGACATGAGAAAATTTGTATCCATGCTTGCCATATCTGCATTAGCAATGGCATTTGTAGCATGCGACGACGACGATGATGCTTCACCTGACGCGCCTTCCTTAACGCCACCAGCTACATCTGATGTGCAGATATCGAATGAGGTCGATGTCACTTTTGCGGTGAACGTTCCAGGTGGGTATAAGTCTGTCACCACTACTGCAACAGGTGGATCAGCTGCTAAAAAGTCTGAACCGGCGGCTGGCACAAGTACCGGTAACGTCGTTGTAACTTTTACAGCAGATAACACGGCGGGTGCTGGATCGGTTACGATCACTGTAACGGATAACAATAACAAATCAGCCTCGCAGACTGCGGCCATTAATAAAACCGCAGAACCCGTAGAGGCTTCTGAATTTGAAATCAGCGGGAACATAACCGAGGACGTTACCTGGGAGACGGGTAAGACTTATATTCTGAAGTCACGCATTGCAGTTGTCGATGGTGTGACCTTAACGATCGAACCAGGTGTGGTTGTGAAAGGAGAGGCAGGAACTGGGTCTAATGCTACAGCCCTGATAATAGCACGCGGCGCAATGTTGCTTGCAGAAGGTACCGCAGATGCACCGATCATATTTACCTCTGTTGCCGATGAAATTGAACCAGGAATGATCGAGAGTCCAAATCTTGACCCGACCATTACCGGTCTTTGGGGAGGGTTGCTTATCATGGGCAAAGCGCCAATCTCTGTCGCATCCGATAATGAGACCGCGCAAATTGAAGGTATACCGGCTGACGACCCAAATGGTACCTATGGTGGTAACATTGCCGACTATAACTCCGGTGTGATCAGATATATTTCTATTCGCCATGGCGGATCGAACATTGGTGAAGGAAATGAAATCAATGGATTGACACTGGGTGGTGTTGGCTCCGGAACAATAATTGAATATGTAGAAGTTGTTGGAAACCAGGACGATGGAATCGAATGGTTCGGCGGAACGGTTAATGTTAACCATGCACTCGTGT
>CAMLER010000116.1 GCA_946478915.1 uncultured Chryseolinea sp. | reverse complement strand
CACCGTGAGCAGTATCAGTTCTTCTAACTCTCCAAGATTGGCTCCTTTCATATTGTGGTTTTAAATTTTAGACTTTAAGATTATTCACTCCTCAATGTCTCCGCAGGACTCGTGTTGGCAGTGCGCAACGCCTGGTAGGAAATGGTGATAAAGGCGATCGCTGCTGCTACGACTCCTGCCAGCAGGAATAAGGTAAAATCAATTTCAACCTTGTACGCAAAGCTGGCAAGCCAACGCTTCATTAGCATATAGGCTAGCGGGAATGCTACGGCATTTGCAATTAATATGAGAACAACAAAGTGTTTTGAAAATAAAAAGAAGATTTCCGAATCCGAGCTTCCCAGCACTTTTCTAATGCTCATTTCCTTCTTGCGCTGCTCGGCGGTATAAGTTGATAATCCGAACAAACCCAGACAGGCAACCAGTATGGAGAATCCCGAAAAGATCAGCGTAACCTTGCTCATTTTGTTTTCTGACTTATACATATTCTCCAGTTCACTTTCCAGGAAGAAGTACTCAAACGGCCATGCTGGCATTTGCGCCTTCCATTGTTGCTCGATCCAATCAATGGTCTCATTAGTCTCATTTCCTGAAATCCGAATCACCATATATTTTAGCAAGAGATTAAAGGCGCCATCCGCAGTGTTGAGTTTCAATGCCAACGGACGAATGGGTTGGTGACGGGACGTAAAATTAAAATCCTTGACGACGCCCACGATTCTTTGGTCAGGATGAATGCCGACTTTCCTACCAATAGCCGCCTCGTTGGAAGGCCATCCCATTTGCCGCACAAAAGTCTCATTCACCAGCAGTGCCAGAGAGTCATCTGTTCGGATGTCTTCGGAATAATCTCTTCCCGCTGCCAGAGGAATTCCGAACGTTTTTATGAAGTCGTGGCGAACAGTTAACCTCGGAAACGGCCGCGTTCCTTCCATTCCTTCGACGCTAAAGTTTCCTACCTGATGTTTTGATCCCACTATTTCTTCTGTAGCTGTAACGCCCAACACATTTGGGTTTCGCAAGAATTCATTGCGCAATGAAAGATAATTCTTTGCGATCGGCGACCTTGCGATGGGCACGAGAATGACATTTTCCCTAACAAATCCCGTATCTCGTGTCTGAAGCATTTTTAGCTGATCAATTGCAACGCCAGTTCCCACCAACAGGATTATTGATAACGTGAATTGTACAACCACCAGCGATTTCCGGAATATCGCTCCCTCTTCGCGGCCGCCGTTCGACTTCAGTGCGGTGATCGGCCGGAAGGATGACAAGACAAAGGCAGGGTAAATACCTGAAACAATACCCACCGCCAATGGAAGTAGCAAAAGCAGAGTTAAATAAAATGGTTCAAGCAGAACGGATAAACGAATGCTCTTTTCGGCAAACATGTTAAAGAATGGCAATGCGGCTGCTACCATTGCCAGTGCAACAACAACGCTGATGACAGAAAGCATAATTGATTCAAACAGAAACTGTCCGATTAGTTGGAATTTTTGGCCTCCTAAGGTCTTTCGCATGCCAACTTCCTTTGCGCGCTTGGAAGCTCGCGCCGTACTCAGGTTAATAAAGTTGATACTTGCAATGAGAAGGACAAAGATTGCGATAGATGCAAATACATATACCGTTGTAAGACTGCTGTTCGGCTGAATTTCATAATCCATATTTGATTTTAGATGAATATCGGTTAGCGGCATGAGTGACATCGACACATCTTCACGAACGAAATCCGGAAAGTATTTTTGGACAAACCCCGGTAGGAGGGCTTCAACCTCCCGGGCGGAAGCAGCATCTTTCAATAAAACATATGTCCAGCAAGGATTCCAGTACCAATGCCATATTTGGGGCACGCTTGGGTTGTACACTTCATGCAGGCTGGCGAATGACGCCAGAAAGTCGAACTGGAAATGTGTGTTTTGTGGAATGTCTTTTAGAACGCCGGTAACCAAAAAATTCTGGTCACCCTGAAACTTTAAAAATTTTCCTACCGCTGGTTCATTATCAAAATACTTTTTTGCCATGCTTTCCGTAATGACAATGGTATTCGGCATCGTCAGAGCCGATTGGCGATTTCCCTCCAGAAGCTCGAAGTCGAAAACATCAAAAAAAGTTGAATCGGCAAAGAACATTCTCGACTCATTAAACTCCTTTTTGTTGTCGATGGTAGAAATGGCGAGCGTGGGCGCTTGAAAATTAAAAAGTCTGACCGCGGTTTCAATTTGGGCGCCGAAATCGTTGAGCAACGCTTCGGCTACAGGGAACTGCTGGCTAGCTGAACGTTCTCCAACTCCGTCCGCCTCTAATATCTGGTGGACGCGATATATCCGCTCGGCTTTTGAATGCATTCGATCAAAGCTGTATTCGTCGCGTATGTAAAAGCTTATCAGCAGGAAACATGCGATTCCAATAGCAAGTCCGCTTACATTTAAAAACGAGTAGCCTTTTTGCTTTGAAAGACCACGTCTGAAAATAGTGAGATAGTTTCTGTACATGATAAAAGGTGAAGATGATGAGGGTTTGCGTTTGATGTTAGACCATCGGAAAAAGCGAAAGACATTCCAGATGAATTCTAGGTTGGCCAGATGCTTACTCCGATTCGTGGCTGTACGAAAGAAAAGCTCGTGAGCATCCCCCTGAATTGATTCCAACAACTTTGGGTTGCAGTACCATTCTAAAAATCGGTCAGCCCATTTTGGAGGAGATGGCTTTTGCATACACAATCTTCAACGCGAAGATATTCGATATGTTTCATATTTGTAGAACAAGTCCGATATATTGCTTGTTGCAACCCATAAAAGGGTTAGGGAAATTGACGAACAGCTCACTTTGTATCGGGAGCTTCTTCCGCCTGGGGTCTCGGCAAATGTTGTTCTTGAAAACTTTCTTATATTTTATCCATAAAAACGATTAAACCATTTATAATTGGCCTTGTCGTGTTTGCATCCACTGCAACACTAACGCAATTTCTGGCGTACCAGCGTTATTTAATGAGCCAGGAAGCAGACCGGCAGAACGTTGTGGAAGAAATGAATACCGTTAAGGGCCGGATTCAAAACGCGTTGAGCTACAGTCTCTCTGCGACAAAAACCCTTGCATTCATAATCGAGGAGTATGGTGTTCCAGAAGATTTCGATCGCGTTGCCAAGGAGATACTGGAATCCAACCAATTTATCGATGCCCTTGAAATTACTGAGGCTGGCAAGATCACACACGTGTATCCGTTGGCCGGGAATGAAGAGGCAATCGGATTTGACGTATTTGCGAATTCAAATACAGCTACTCAGGCTTATAAAGCAATCGACAAAAAGGCATTATTTTTTGCAGGCCCTCTTAAGCTGCAGCAGGGCGGAACAGGCTTGGTCGGCAGGCTTCCACTATTCAAAGAAAATAAGTTCTTTGGCTTTTCTGTCGTTCTGATCAAGCTTAATACACTCCTGCATGCGGCCGGTATCGATACCGTTGGCAGAGCCAATTATGCTTACCAACTTTCCAAGCATAATCCTGTAACTGGCAAAGAAGAATTTTTTTGGTCAGGATCGGGGGCAGGGGATACCCGACAATCGGCTTACATTGAAGTACCAGATGGGGAATGGAAGTTGTATGTTATGCACAAACAAAGCAGGCAGTTCTACGATGCAATTATCTACTCATTCCTTGGTTTTGTCCTCGCTATTACTGCCGGCTTTTACGCCAGATCGCTTGCGCGGCAGCCTATTAAGTTAGGCAGGCTTGTCCAGGAGAAAACCCGCCAGCTCGCATCGAGCGAAAGATACTACAGGTCCCTCATTGAAAAGAGTTCTGATGCTATCGTATTGTTTGATCGCAATGGAAAGGTGCTCTACCAAAGTCCACGTACCGAAAAAATCATAGGTTATCCTCTTGATGAAATGCAACAGAACAATATCAAGGACCTCATTCATCCGGCAGACCAGGATGAGGGGGAGAGATTTGTAAATCAACTTTTCTTGAATCCCGGCACGGGTATGATGAGGAGCGGACAATTCCGGCACAAGGATGGCCATTACGTCTGGCTGGAAGGCACATTCACCAATTTGTTAAAGGACGAAAGTGTAGCTGCTATTGTTTGCAACTGTCAGGACATTTCGGAGCGAATCGAGTCTGAACAAAAAATTCTTCTGGCCAATAAGCAATCCGAATCAATAATTAACAGTCTGCCCGGAATCTTTTATCTCTACGATCGCGAGGGAAAATTCGTGCGCTGGAATAGAAATTTTGAAACAGTGTCGGGATATAGCAGTGAGGAAATATTGACAATGAGTCCAACCGATTTTTTTGAAGAAAGTGAAAAGTCGGTTTTGAAAGAAAAAATCAACAGAGTTTTCATAGAGGGGTATGCAGATGTGCAAGCTAACTTCTTCACAAAGGATCATCGAAAAATACCATACTATTTCAATGGGTGTAGCGCAAACTTTAATGGTACCGACTATCTGATAGGAATGGGTATAGATATCACCGACCGAGTTCGGGTGGAAGCTGCCATGCGTGAGCGTACTGAGGAAATCCAGAAACTTACAGCATATTTAGAAAACGTTCGTGAAGAGGAGCGGACGCGAATCGCCCGTGAAATTCATGATGAGCTAGGGCAGCAACTCACAGGGCTGAAAATGGATGCATCGTGGATCAACAAAAAAGTCGGAGCCAGGGTTGAACAAAATATTGCGGAGCGGATAGCAACCATGATAGCACTCATCGACGAAACCGTAAAAACTGTAAGACGGATTTCTTCTGAACTCCGGCCTGGAATACTCGATGACCTTGGACTAGTCCCTGCGCTTGAATGGCAATGCCAGGAATTCGAGAAACGGACCGGTATTGTTTCTGGATGCCATGCAACGTTAAGCGACCATAATTTCGACAGGAATTTGGCCACAAATATTTTCCGGGTCTACCAGGAAGCGCTTACAAATATCGCACGCCATTCACAGGCTACAATTGTTGAAACTTTTTTGAATGAACAGAATGGTTTTATTTATCTTACCATAAAAGATAATGGGGTTGGGTTTGATTTAGAGGAAGTCAAAAGCAAAAGGTCGCTAGGCCTCGTGGGTATGCGGGAAAGGGCAATGTTATTTCAGGGAGAGTTGATAATTAACTCCGAAAAAGGGAAGGGAACAGAAATTTTGTTAAAAGCTCCGATGTTGGTCAGAAAACAAGAGGTTGTATGAAGTTCTTAATCGCCGACGATCATGCGATCGTTCGAAAAGGCCTTGCGCAGATTCTATGCGACGAGTTTCCAGATGCCCAGGTAAAAGAGGTGGTGAATAGCAATCAGGTGTTAGAGGAAACCAGGATGGAATCTTGGGATGTGATCTTGCTCGACATTTCGATGCCCGGTCGAAATGGTATCGACACGCTAAAGCAATTGCGGGCAGAAGGAGTAAAATCTCCAATCCTGATGTTGAGCATGCATCCTGAAGACCAGTATGGGGTGAGGGTTCTCAAAGCTGGCGCATCGGGTTTCCTTAGCAAAGACAGCGCTACCGACGAATTGTTAAGCGCTGTCCGTCGCGTGCTGTCCGGCCGCAAATATATCAGTGCAAGCGTCGCTGAAAAACTTGCAGAGAACGTGGGTGGCGAGCCTAAAAAAGAAGCCCATGAAATGCTTTCAGACCGGGAAATGCAGGTTTTGCAAATGATTGCGTCCGGTAAAACCGTTTCTGAAATCGGTGATGAACTTTCATTAAGTGTAAATACTATTAGCACCTACAGAACCCGCCTACTGGAAAAGCTAAGCCTTAACAACAATGCCGAGCTAACCCGTTATGCAATCGATAACGGCCTTGCGTAGCACTTCTTTGTAGTACAAACCACTACAATGCTTTCATAATTAATCCTATTCGATGCCTGCTGTGCAATGGTGACCTTTGAGCCATCAAATAAAACACAATGGGTAAATTAAATTTTTCCAAACGGATTAAGGTTGTTACGGTCGATGATTCTCCAATCATAACCCAACGCATTAAATCCATCCTTTCTGAGATGGAGAAAATTGAATTTCTTGGTAGCGCCAACAATGCAGTGGCGGCGATGACCTTGATCCAAAGGCAAACTCCTGATGTTGTCATTCTTGATATTAACCTGGATGAAAACATTGCGCAATTCAATGGAATTGATCTTTTGATTGCCCTTCGCAACCGTTACCCCAAAATGAAAATTATCATGTTGACGAATCTTTCAGCACCCCAATATCGCATGCGCTGCATCGCCTTTGGTGCTAACTATTTTTTTGACAAGTCAAATGACTTTTATAAGCTGCCGGATGTGCTTGATGAAATCGCTATGGCAACAACCCAATCTATTTGAAAGGTAATCTACAAACGTAAAAGACTGTTATGCATAGCCGACCAACCAAAGTGTTACACCTCGAAGATTTAGCCGACGACGCATACCTCATTGAACGAGAGCTTCGAAAGTCAAATTACGATTTTGAGATTAAGGTAGTGGACAACCAAAGTGAATTTGAAGCAGCCCTTGACGAGTTTCGTCCCGACGTCATCCTGAGCGATCACAGCTTACCGACTTTCAATTCGCTTGCAGCGATGGAGATACTGAAAAATACGGGGCGTAAAATTCCTTTTATCCTGGTTACTGGCGCTGTCTCAGACGAATTCGCTTTTCAAACTATGCAAAAGGGGGCGGCCGATTATATTCTGAAAGATCGCCTGCAACGTCTGCCTGCTGCCATACTCAATTCACTGGAAAAGGTGCGGATGGAAACCATCCAGCAAGAGATCAAAAGCAGGATGGTCGAAAGTGAAAAGCAATTTTTCGATCTGTTGCAACATTTGCCCGCCGCTATCTACACCTGTGATGTTCAGGGAAGAATTCTATTATACAATAAGGCCGCAGCAGACCTCTGGGGACGAAATCCACGGACTTCTAGGGGAGTTTGGTGTGGATCAACGGTAATGCTGGACAAAGATGGCCATGTTGTGGATCCCGTATCATCGCCAATGGCGCGCGCCATTGCGGAACAACGAAGCATTATTGGAGAAGAATTGATCATCGAGCGACCAGACGGCTCGCGAAGGTATGTGCTCGCCCATCCCACTCCAAATTTTAATTCAGCGGGTGAAATTGTTGGAGGTACTAATATGCTGGTGGATATTACTGACCGTAAGAATTCCGAAGTACAAACTGAGATGCTGGTGAATCATCTTCAATTACGGAACAAGCAGCTAGCGCAATTTGCGTATATGATTCCGCACCACCTTCGGGCGCCTATTGCGAGAATATTGGGGTTGGCGAGTATTTTTAACAATAGTCCTGAGGATCACATATTTATTTTAGAAAAGATTGTCGAGTCAACAGAGGAACTTGATCAGGTTGTTCAGGATATCAATGTCGTTGTGTCCGCACGTGATCCAGGCGAGGAAAAATATGAAAGAATTGATTTCGACACAGCTGCACATAAGGTTATCAACGACCTTCAAAAGTCGATCGAGGAAAGTAAAGCGACAATAACCCTCGACTTTCAACAATGTCAGGGATTCAATACGGTCCCTTCCTATCTCGACAGCATCATGACAAATTTATTGTCTAATGCCATCAAGTTCACTTTACCCGAGACCTTGCCACAAATTCATGTTAAGACAAGCATCGACGAGAATTTTGTTTGCCTTTCCGTTTCGGACAACGGTAGGGGTATAGATTTAGAGAAGAATCAAAAGGATCTTTTCACAATCTATAAGAAATTTCAGAATGAATCGATTCCAGGAAAAGGTGTTGGACTGTATTTGGTGAAGGCGCAAACAGAGGCTCTTGGAGGCCGTGTAGAAGTTGTAAGCAAAATCGACGAGGGTTCGGAGTTCAAAGTTTATTTTCCGCTGACGCGCACACTTGACGTGTTGACGTGTTGACGTGTTCATGTGTTGGTGTTTCGTGTCTCCGTGTGTGTCTGGGTGTTAAGTGTTTAGGTGTTCAGGTGTTTAGGCGGCTGGGTTTAATTGACTGCAGAAAATTCAGCAAGTTTGCACAATCTATTTTCCGTGCACAACATCAACACTTCCACACCTCAACACTTCAACACGTAAACACGTCAACACTTCATCTGTCACTTTTTTGTCCACGTTGCTTTGACTTTATAGAAAACTTTTTACCTTTGTCTCAAGATGAAAACATCCACAATTCATATCGCTAACATGATCCGCCTTCGCCAGAACGTGAAGTGGATATCATGTGCCCGGGAAACTACGATGTTTGTAAGATGAATTGAACTTACTGACAATATGAAGAGCCCGGGCAAAAACCCGGGCTTTTTTATTAACCATATATTGTACACTTATGCCTCTCGAACAAACACTCAAGACCCTTAAGCGCGAACTCATCCGCACATTTGCTGTTGTGGATGAATGGTTCGACAGAGAGCATCCGTTGCGTAGCCATCACCCGTTTCCAGGCGCGTGGAACATCAATGAGGTGCTTGAACATATTATGCTTACCAACCATTACTTGCTGGTTATCATCGATAATGGCAGGGCAAAGGCTTTGCACAAGAGTCAAAATGGTTCGTTGCCTGCAGAGTTTCCGGAAAATTATTCGCTGGCGAGCAAGGCAATGTTGGAAGTCGCAGATCCTGATGCATTTCCGTGGCAGCGACCGGATCACCATCAGCCTACTGGAAAGATTGGACTTTACGAAATAAGGCGTGAAATCAGAAATCAATTGAATAAATGCCTGATAACGCTTGACTACTTACCCAACGGTGAGGGTATCCTTCATCAGACAACGATGAGTGTAAACAACCTTGGTAAGCTAGACGTATATCAGTATCTGTATTTTCAAGCACTGCACGCACAACGACATCTCAGGCAAATGGAAAAGAACGAGAACAGTTTTATGAACTTGTTTAAAGAAAACAGTTTTGTATAGCCGATGGGAATGGCTGCCGTCCGGTGCTATAGGTTGGTTGCGCCTTACTTCCACCATTTCGTAGCAGGCAGCTGACCGCTATTAAGCACGATGGGTTCGCCGATAAGTGGCGTTGTGATCGGCACATTACGGTTGTCGGCAGCTGCAGTAACCCGATTGATCGGGTCCATCCATGGGTGCATTGCCAAGGCAAATGATCCCCAATGAATTGGCATCACTGTTTTTCCTTTCAAGTCTATCGCGGCCTGCACGGTTTCTTCCGGCATCATGTGTATATCTTGCCAAAGTTCATTGTACTGTCCGCATTCCAGCATAACAAATTCGAAAGGACCATGGCGCTGACCAATCTCACGGAAGTGTGGACCATACCCGCCATCGCCGCTAAAATATATGCTTGTGCTTTCTGTCTTCACTACCCAGGAAGCCCAAAGCGTAGCAAACCGGTCGAATAGTCCTCGCCCCGAGAAATGACGCGCCGGAGTGCACACGAATGTAAACCCATCGAGCGTTGATTCTTCCCACCAGTCGAGTTCAGTGATACGGGTAGGTGCAATGCCCCATGCTTCAAGGTGCGCCCCTACGCCGAGCGGAGCAAAAAAATGGGCTGTTTTATTTTTAAGCTTTAAGATCGATTCGTAATCAAGATGATCATAGTGATCGTGCGAAATAACAACGGCATCGATATGGGGTAACTCTTCAATGGTTATAGGCAGCGAGCTGAATCGTTTTGGACCTAATAAAGGATGAGGTGATGGAGAAGGGCCCATCATTGGGTCGAAAAGTATTCTCTTTCCGTTCATTTCAAGCAAACATGCAGAATGTCCTAACCATGTGATCCGTGTTAGTTCTTTGGCTTGGACAGCCAGTGTGATCGGATCTATCGTCTCAACGGGAAGACGGTGGGACGGCTCCAACATTTTGGCTCGATTAAAGAAGATCTTGTATGCTATTTTTACTGTGGCGCTGAAACCCATATCCATTGCGGTGGGGATCGTATTCACGAACATACCCTCTTGATATTGCTTGGACCGTGAATATGAAAGTAATTTATCGCTGGAAGGAGAGCCACCGAACTGTGGGCTCAGGTTCATAAACAGCAAGCCCGCAATAGTAATGACTGCTACCAGTGCCAACACGACTGCACCTGTAATCTTAAAAAATCCTTTAATAGATTTCATCTACTTTTAATAACTCCTGTGACGCAGCCGTTGAAAGTTTATTTGAAGATATGTCACAGCAGCTCTCGATACGTTCGTTTCCGTACATCTTTGTTCGGATTCAATTCAATAAAGTACACAAAACGCGTGTATACACCGATTTTTTGTTTGGTTTTATATTTGGTAAGTAGGGTGTGATATCACGGCCCTATGTTAAAAAATTACTTAAGAATTCTATCTCGCACCCTTCTCAGAGATAAGGTTAGCACAACCATCAATGTTGCAGGACTTACCCTTGGCATAACCAGTTGTATTATTATTTTCCTGATCCTTAAAGACGGGTCAAGCTACGACAAACATCATCGGAACTTTGATCGCATCTACCGCGTGGTGTCACAATCAAATGAGAACGGAAAAGTAACGTATACTCAGGGCGTTC
>CAMLER010000115.1 GCA_946478915.1 uncultured Chryseolinea sp. | reverse complement strand
AGTTAGTGATTGGTCACCCTTTTTCGAGGACGCAATCAAGTTTATTCCACACCTTTCGGACGCAGCACAGCAAAGAAAACCAGTAGCCTCGGATTGCCCTCCACATTTGGCTTTGTTTCTCAGTTTTCTAAAACTGTATGGCTACACGCAAAGTCAGCTTAACGAACTCACCTCGGCTCACTTGAATTTCTTTTATTCAAAAATTCTCGGTGAAGCAAGGAAAAAAGCATTGCCAAACAAAGTTTACTTGTTTCCGGAGTTGCAAAAAAACATCGAACGGTATGAACTTCAAGAAGGGGAAATGTTTTCTGCAGGGAAAAATAACGAAGGTGAGGATATTGTTTATACAGCCGACCATGCGGTTTCGCTTAGTCACGCTAAAATAACACAGCTCAAGGCGCTCCATCGGTCCGTGTCAAACAATAGCGCGATCTATTTATATCCAGCGGTAGATACTGCAGACGGTTTTGGAGCCCCTCTTGCCATTGGTAACGGATGGTATCCTTTTGGAGATACCTCAAAACGACCAAGGATTTCCGCCGCTATTGGATTCGGATTCCTATCGCCCATGTTACTTCTCAAAGAAGGAAAGCGAACTATCAGGATAACGTTTATGCTGCATACGAGCACAACGAAACTGGCATATACATCCGTCACATCCGACGACCTGGTAGCACAACTCACCACGCCCATGGGGTGGGCAACCACCGATGTGGAGGAATTTTTTTGCGACGCCGAGAAGATGGAACTATCTATTCTGCTTGATGAAGCCGATCCTGAAATAAGCCCTTACAATAAGACGGTTCACGGCTCTGCGTTTGGACCAAGCCAGTGGCCGCTTCTAAAAGTAATGCTAAAGCCAGGCTATTCGTTTGACCAGTATGACTTCCTGCAAAAAATTCGTTTTAAAAGTATTGCAATTGCCGTATCTGCTGAAGGCATCAATTCTTTGATGATCAAAAACGACTACGGCGAATTGGACTCAACCAAAGCATTCCATCCTTTTGGTTACAGTCCGGTTCGCGGCTCGAACTTTTACACAGCCATTCCCGAGACTTTTTATAAGGCGATGGAAAGCATCACCCTCCGAATCAATTGGAAAGGATTGCCTGATAATTTTAAGATTTACTACGAAGGATATCTGGGCCCCACCCACAGCCTTGTCCGCG
Organism: uncultured Chryseolinea sp.; assembly: GCA_946478915.1. The sequence continues at coordinate 9,324 of CAMLER010000115.1, read as the reverse complement.
ACAAAAAAGATTTCAAAGTAAAGGCCGCGGTTCGTATTCAAAAGAAGTGGCACGATATTACAAATGCCGATGATACAAACGGAGAATACGCTCTGTTCGATGAAATAATCAAGTTGAATTTTAGAGAAGGATTAAATGCCGGAAATCTTGATCCCAACAGCGAAAACGGTCTGATACGTCTTACGTTTACATCCCCTCAGCACGCCTTTGGTCACACGCTATATCCAGCCGTTTATGCAAAGGCTATCATAACGCAATTGCAAAATAAGGATGCGCCAATTCCCAACGAGCCGTATACACCTATCATAGAGTTCATCGAGGGGTCCTATACCGCAAAAGAAACCATCAACGTTGGTGAAAATGGTAGTGCACCATTTCAATATTTTCATTTGAAACCATTTGGAATACAAGCTTTTCGATTGGACCAAAATGTAAGTGGAGCAAAAAACCAGGCTTTGATCTCTGGAGAATTTCATCATGGCGGCAGCTTTTTTATCGGTTTTCAAAACTTTTCGCCGCCACAACAAATATCATTCTTTTTTGAGATCAAAGAATTGACATTGCTTGAAAAACCGGATCCAACCTATCACTATCTCAGCGACGACGGTTGGAAACCGCTATCAGGGAATCAAATCCTTTCGGACACAACGCGTGGATTAAAACAAACCGGCCTGCTTCTTTTAAACCTTCCGCAGGATTTAACATCTCGAAATCCCAGCATGCCGAAACAGACTTATTGGATCATGATATCGGTGAAGGACAGCGCTGAGAATTTTGATCAAATTCTAAACATCAGAACGAATGGCGTTTCGTGTACATTGGTGCTAAAAAATTCTCAAGAACTGCAAAAAATTCAGACACTGCCACCGTTGTCAATAACAGCCCCATTAAGGAAGATAAAGGAAATAAAAAAAATCGAACAACCAGGCAGTTCATTTGGTGGACGTTCAACGGAAACAGCCGACGACTATTTTTTACGCGTAAGCGAAAGATTGCGACATAAAATGCGGGGTATAACAGCCTGGGATATTGAAAGACTGATCCTGGAACAATTCCCTGAGATATATAAAGTGAAATGCCTTCAACATGTAGACTCGAATAACAGAATACGACCGGGAAGCATTCACGTTATCGTGATACCATTCGTTAACACATCCAGGGAAACCAAAATTCTCAAACCCTTTGTAACAAACAACACGTTGACGAACATCAAAGATTTTATAAAAAAGCAAGCATCCCCACATGTAAAATTTGAGGTAACCAATCCAGCGTATAAAGAAATCAAGATCGTCGCTCAGATAAATTTCAATAGCCAGGTAGATGCCGGACTTTACATTAAAAAAATGCAAACAGACTTGCAATACTTTTTGTCTCCATGGGCGTTTCGGAAAGACAATGATATTCAGTTGGGAAGCAAGCTTTACAGATCCTCAATCATTGAGTTCATTGAATCCAGACCCTACGTAAATTTTATTTCGACTATTCAGGTCCTAACTAATAACATGGCAATCGAGGAACAAGTGATCGATGTCGACGAAAAAACTATAATAATATCCAGTGAAGATCATCAAATCGAAGCAATTGCTTCTGATGGAAGCCGGTGTCAGACCAATCAGGGAATAGAGGAGATGATCGTAGATATCAATTTTGAAGTACAATAAGTTTAAATATTTGTTATGTCAAAGCGAACGGACAAAAATATACTAAAGCAATACTTCAGAAGCGGGAACAGGCCAACACAAAAGCAATTTCATGAACTGATCGACAATTGTTACAATGACGCATTCGACGCTGGTGTTTCAGGATATCAGGTGTTGGTTGATTGGGAAAACAATACTATTAGCAGCATGAAAAGAGAAGCTGGAAAAACTTACGTGGTTCCCTATTTTGATCGCATCAATATCGTTCACCGCCGGGTGTATCACTACGCAATCCCCTGTAATGTTGGCGCCGGACACACACTGGACCGCATCACGCTGGATATGACCTTTCCTCAGAACGGCAACTATTTAATTCGAGATGGCAGAAAAGATGTCAATATTAGACAGTCTGTTAGCGTTGAATTCATCAAAATTTACAATGGCAGTGAAGAGATTCATTCTGTACAAACAGGAATTAAAATCGACAAAGTCTCCCATGAATTCCAAATCAGGAAAGGTGCAACCCGGTGGCTGGGGATCGGAATTGACATTGGCCTGCTCTATGACTTAAAATCTGATATAGCAGTTTCAGACCAATTAAATATTGCCCTTGAAGCTGCCAGCAATCTACAACATGTATTTGGAAGCGCTGGTTGCAGTTTTATAATCGAATCATAAAAATGATATCAGAAAAAGGCATATCCAGACATGTAAGAAACATTACCCTTGATTTCAATCGCTTAAGAGATGAAGGGATCAAAATGATACAGGCCATGTCTGGAGATATCTGGACCGATTATAACCTTCATGACCCAGGTGTAACAACGCTTGAAGTTTTATGCTATGGATTGACAGAGCTTGGATACCGCACTCAACTGCTGCATGACGCGTTCGGAAGTGACGAAATGTTACGCGAAAGTTTCATTGATGAGTATTTTTTTAAAGCGGAGGATATTTTGAGTAGCCCACCCGTAACGAAATGGGATTTTGAAAACTTTATAGAAGGAAAACATCCACAGGTGTTGAAAGCATGGTTTAGCGAGTATCCGGTTTTTGCTGCCGGAAGTGTGGTAGAGGGAGGGTACGAAATAGCTGTTCTGTTGAAGCAGGATGAGAAATACAACAATTTAAATACGGATGTGATTCGCGTTTCATTTCCAGAGGCCGATACCAATTTGGAAGTAATCTTTTTCGACCGAGAAAATAAGCGCCTGGATTGGAGGAAGATCTTTAAAATTGCTGATTGCAAGTGCGAACATAAGAACACAGACAACTTTTTTGTATTTGGAGAAGCCAACTGCCAGGTTCCTTTGATCCTGAAGGTAATCTATCAAAATCGAACCCAGGCAAAAACTATTCGTGTCAATGCACGTGTGACGCTGAGCCACAGCCTGCAGGACCGGCGGCGAGACATAACAATCGAATCTCTCAAAGATGCCATTACCAAAAAACTGGAAAGTCCCGAATTCCTCGATGCTGTCGCGTATACTTTAAACCGGGAGCGGTTTAAGACAGATATTCTCAAAGACATAAAAAGGACACTATTACCTCAGCGAAATCTGTGCGAGGATTTTGTTCATCTAAGGGTTGTAAATGAGCAAGCGGTAAAGCTGGATGCGGAAATTATACTGGGTGACAATTCTCCACCACTCTCTGATATGCTGCAGCGCATCTTTGATCACCTGGACAATTTCTTATTAAAACTTGTAACAGATTCTAAACAAGAGTCAGCGGACAAAAAAAATGTTCTATATGGGTCAAACCTGATCGAAGAGATGGTTCAAATAAAAGGCGTCGAGGCAGCACGGATCCTTACACTCAATTTATACATTGATGGTGTTCCTACGATCTCTTTGAGAGAATCCGCTGCTTTTGAGTGCATCAACCTACAGCGATTTTCCTATTATGTCCCGAGGATTAGCCGTGAAAAATCTAAGATCATCTTTCGGTCAGGCAAGATTGGCGAGAAAGCGATTGAGGTAGATGCCCCTACCCAAACCCATTCTTCATATTCCTATTCCGCAAGCGATAAAATTGAAAATTTTGCAACCGGTAAAAACGAAACTGACTGGGACGAAAAGCAATTTTTCGATTCACTGGAAGACTATCATTCTATTCAGAAAGATTTCCCCCAGAATTATAATTTGAACGAAGACTTGTCGAGCGATCGATTGCCTGAATTCTTAACGACCCGAACGAAGCAGTTCAAAACTTATCTGATGTTTTTTGAACGCATCATGATTGATTACCTTCATAAACTTCGTCACATCACTGAGTTGTTGAGTGTCAGGCAAAAATCGGCGTCGCCAGAAAATGAAATTGAAAGAATAAAAAAATATCTTCCAGAAGCCGGGTATTTACAATTATTGGACGAAAATGTTTGGAAGGAAATCGAAACGTCTGCAAGCGATGTGCACACCAAACTGTCGCAACAAAATAAGATTCTTGATCACCTGCTTGCACGATTCGCCAGTACCTTCACAGCAGTAACGCAAGGATCGGACGAAGTGGAAAATTTGAAAAAAGATCTGAGTATCAAAGCTTCCATCCTAAGATCGATACCCGTTATCACGCGCGAACGCGGCATGGGACTTCCCGTCAATCTCGAGGGCGAGCTCTGGGACCGTGAATTAATCTCCGGTTTTCAAAAACGAGTTTATCGACTGCTGGGTATGGATGCCGAATCACTTCATCATGTGCAAATTTCAAAAACAAAGGGAGACAAACCTGTAGGATTTTATCTTGTTGAGCATATACTCTTAGTAAAAAAAGAGGCTATCAACATTGCTACTAAAAAATTTAATAGTGCTGCCGAATTATTGTACGACTACATCATTTACATGTCAAAAAAATATGAACAACAACCTTCGTATTCTTTCCAGGTAACAATTGTGCTACCAAATTGGATTACACCAGATCAAGACCAGCAGGACAGGATTGAAAACATCATCAGGGAAGAGTTACCAGCACACATCCTTCCCTATTTCCATTGGTTGAACAAGAAAAATATGACCGAATTTGAAAGTTGTTATACGGATTGGCTGGAAGCGTTAATCCGGCTCAATGCTTACGAAGAATGAGATGAAACAAATGCATTTCATAGAACGACAAAAGCTGCACTTCGAATTTACTTCAGAGGAAAAGGCGAAGGAGTGGAACAAAGGAACGGCAACATTTTATCGAGAAGAAGTAGTTCCGGTTCTGGAAAAACTATTTGATAAACACGTTCCTTCGGAGCAATGGTACTCCATTCCAAGTCTCGAAATTGATCTCGGGAATATATATGCGCGAGATTTTAAAAATGTTTTGTCAAAAAAGATCGAAGCTGAACTTATTGTTTTGTTAGGAAAGAATATAAGTGCGCAGGCGTCAGCGGTCAAGGTGGGCAATTCAGATTCATTGACAGCACATATACAGGTCAAAAGCCAAAATCAAAAGCTTCTGGAAATTTTTTACACTTTCCTGGAGCATGGTGTTTTTCCCTGGAATAGTCCTATCACTACAACAAAATTATTGGAGCAAGAAATAAGTAAACATATTAATGATGGGCAGCTTTCGCCAATGCGTGAGTTTCGAGTGCTTATGCGACTTCACGTTGCCAGACAACGGCTATCCCACCAGTTCACCAAACCCTTCCGGGAGAGAATATTACAAAGTGCGTTTTCCAAAGAAGTGCGACTGCTCACAGTATTTAAAAATTTCATTCTCAAGAGTGCTAAGCTTTCATCATTGGATAATTGGTCAAGACAGAAAATCAAATCGGTGCTTTCGAGCGACGTAACGTCATGGATTATTTCAGAACCCTCCAATCAGCCAGCGAAATGGCCGGAGACAATCACCTTCTCCATGCTCGAAAAAATAACAGAAAGCAAAACCAATTCGGATCAGTTGTTTGATTTTTTTAAGGCACTTGCGCATTTCTCTAAAACAGATGAAAAAGCGGGACGCAACGCTGGCATGATAAGGTTGATAAAACACTACATCGCCAGCTTCATTGCTTCTCGCGAGTCAGCGCATCCAAGTCTAAAGTCAACGAAATCATTCGGCGAAGATATTAGACCCACCGAAAATCAAAACATCAGTTCGGCTTTCGAATCGTTGGAAGGGCGCCACGACACTGGCGATTCCTCACCCAATGCAGTGAAACCGGACTCCGTTGCAGAATCAAGAATTTCTGACAAAGACATTCCCATGGGAAGTTCTGAGGACGCCTTTGCCGCTGTGGTTAAGTCCCATACACGACTTACAGAAAATAAAAGGAGCGATCAGATTATACAACAAAACGAAGCTTTCAAAGAAAATGAGGAGTCTCCAATGTCAAAAGAATTGACACAAGGTAAAACGTATCCAACGCTTGTCAATGATAATAAATTGAAAAAGCAAACTGAGGATACCGATGAAACTCCAGTAACTGAAGCGCTTCACGAATACTTTGTTTTAAATGCCGGAATTGTACTCTGTTGGCCCTATTTAGTGCAGCTGTTTCAGCGTACCGGATATCTGAATGAAAAACGTTTTAAAGATGAAGAATGTCAGGAACGTTCCATTCACCTAATGGGATATTTGGCGGGATTTGAAGAATGCGACGAGCACCAGCTCACAATTGCCAAACTACTGGGGAACTGGCCGCTGTCCAAACCTATCAGCAAATGGTTGAAGCTAACCTCAAAAGAGAAAAAAGAATCCACTGATATGCTTGGCAACCTGATCTTAAATTGGCCAATTTTAAAAAATACATCAGTCGAAGGATTGCAGACCGCATTTTTTCAGCGCGAGGGAAAACTTAGAAAAGAGGAACAAGGTTGGAAGCTGATTGTTGAACAGAAAAGCTATGATATGTTGCTGGACCATCTATCATACAGTATTGCAATTATCAAGCTTCCCTGGATGGAGAAGATTTTAAAAGTGGACTGGGCGTAATACATCTTAACTGTAGATCCAATGGCATTCAGGCCGCCGTCATATGCACCCAAAATCAGCTCTGCGGGCTCGCGTACGTCGCAACCGTTTTTTTCAAAACTCAACAGGTCTAATTCGCGGCAGACAGAAAAGTTCTTCTCAAACGTGACCATCGGTGAGCCAAATGACAAGTACGAAAAAGAAGCGGATTCGATGGCTGATCATGTTGTAAACTCGTCGAACAACGCGACGGCTAACACGATTCAACGCAAATGTGAGAAATGTGAGGATGAAGAAAAAGTGCAAAAAAGGAAAGAGGATGAAGAAGTTCAGTTGAAGAGTCTTGAAGAAGAAGAGGAGACGATTCAGAAAAAATCCAACACGGACGAAGAGGAAAAGGATGTCCAGATGAAGGCAAGTGATGAGGAAGAAGACGCAGCCGTTCGAAGAAAAGAAAGTGCGGAGGAAGAAGAAGCGATTCAAACCAAAGCGGAGCCAAACCCACCTCACAATAATTCGCTGGCATCTCAGCTCCATTCGAATAGCGGAACCGGCTTTGCATTGCCGACCCATACAAAAAACGAAATGGAGCATTCATTCGGAACAGATTTCAGCGGCGTCAACATTCACACCGACTCCACAGCTGTTCAACTGAATAAAGATCTTCACGCACAGGCATTCACGCACGGCTCAGACATTTATTTCAACCGGGGAAAGTACGATACATCGAGTGCCGCCGGTAAACATTTGCTCGCCCATGAACTGACGCATGTTGTACAACAAAATTCCGCGTTGAGAAAAAAGCGTATCCAGCGCCAGTTAGTATTCGGAAGCGGCTATCCAGGTTTCCCAAGTGTACCGGCCGAAGTGGCGAAAGCTAAAGCTGGAAAGTGGAACCCGACGACCATAGACTTCAGCACAAACGCCGGAAGGTCCGGGGGCGGCTCCGGTGCAAAAGATCTTCCGGAACTCCTTAGTTTTATCGGCAAGCAAGGCAAAGGCTCCATAAAAAAATTAGGTATAATCGGCCACAGCAACTCCAAGGCTATGGGGTTGAGTGGCGACGTTCACACCGCCGGGGTACCTTTGAGGGGCCTGATTACCGAGGATACGCTGAAAGCGAATAAATCAAAGATTGATGGCATCAAAGACCGGTTTGCCGCTGGGGCCTTCATCGTGCTGTACTCGTGCAACTCAGGAGGCATCAGCAATGGCCTGGCAGATGTTGTGAGCGAGGCCTTTGGTGTTTGTGTTAAGGGTTTTAAAAACGACGTTCTTTGGTGCATTACTTTCGACGAATCTCCCCTTAGTATAACCAGCAGAGGGAACGTATTTTATGAAAATCCCAATGATCCTTTAGCCGGGGCGGGTGTACATCCTTCTTGCGCCAATTTTCACAAGAAAGTCGACGATCTAACACCCGATGTAAACTCGTGCAAAGGCGTGCCTAAAGCCGCAGAAAAAAAATGCGTTTCTCCTCAGGATATTCCAGTGCTGCAACCATCGAGCGCATTTGCATTGGCATCATTTTCTGAAAGCGACCTTAGCCCAGGTTTTGCACAACATAATTTGGGGCTGGAAGGTCTGACTTTTATGGATGGGTTGAAAGCAAACGAAATCGAAAAAAGGGCTAAGGTTGCTCAACTGCAAGATCGGCTAAATCATCACGGTGCAACGTTGTCACCGGATGGAATGTTTGGTCAAAACACCCTGTCAGTGCTGAATCAGTTTCAGTCCAGAGTTGGGTTACCCCCTACCCATACCGTTGACTCAAGAACGGCGATGGCGCTATTGTTGCCGCCCTCACCGGAGAGCGGTGTGGGGCTGATTAGTGGAGTCGAGGGTTTAAAGGTTGGCGACGGCCTGAAATTTGGTACATTTAATTTAAGACCTCAGGTTAGCCGCCTTCAACAGTTGTTGACTATTCATGGAAATTTCACCAAGGTTGACGGAATGTTTGGACCAAAAACGTTGTCGGCAATGAACATATTCCAAGCCGCCCGTGAACTTACAACCTCTGATACCGTAGATCGTGGTACCGCCGATGCGCTTGAAGGACGTGCTCCCGGCCTCTGTCCTTTTGGACAAATACCATTAACAGTTTAAACTCCGATCCGATGTTCAATTCAAGTCTAAGGGACCAATGGAAACAAGCATTTGACGACCTCTCCATTGTAATTCAAAACAGACTTGATCATTTTTTCAGCAATGATCATCAGCCGGAACCAATTTTAAATATTCGTGCGCCGACCCTTAAATATTCGGACCATCAATTTACAGCGGAAGAGTATCTTGTATTGTTGATCGCTTTGCTGCCCCACGTTCAACCAGCATTCTTTGATCAGATCATCCAGCAAAAATTCCCGCAGGGAGGCGATTTTCCACAGCTTGGTGGGATCAGGGGGAAACAGTTTCGCGGATTTCTGCCGACCGGCGAAACCATCCTTTTTATTTTGGCAGGCACCGATCTGGAGAAACGGTTCGAGGTGAGTAAGCTATTTCACGAGACTCATTTCTTCGCTAAAAATCACGTGCTCTGGCTTGAAGAGGCCGCCACGGGAGAACCTAAAATGAGTGGCAAACTCGTCTTATCAAATGAGACTTTGGATTTTTTGATTTACGGACAACTCACTAAACCAAAATTTGGAATCCAGTTTCCTGCGCAGCTTATCGAGACACAACTTGAATGGGACGATCTAATCCTCAACGATCAAACCTCGCGGCAGCTGAAAGACCTTGAGAACTGGATAAATTATGGACATACCTTGCTGAATGAATGGAACAT
>CAMLER010000114.1 GCA_946478915.1 uncultured Chryseolinea sp. | reverse complement strand
TCATCCAGGAAAACTACTTCCACTCCTTCGGCCTCAAACAGGGCAAGGTATTGTTTCGTCAAAGCATTTTTTGGTTCTTTCAGAATCCGGATGAAATCTTCTTTCGTCAAATTATCCAACTCTACACGTATGGGGAATCGACCTTGCAATTCCGGTATAAGATCGGAAGGCTTCGCTATATGGAATGCACCTGCAGCAACGAACAAAACGTGATCCGTCTTTATTACCCCGTATTTTGTGTTCACTGAACTTCCTTCTACTATCGGGAGCAAGTCTCTTTGAACACCCTCTCGACTAACATCAGGACCACCGCCTCCTCCTTTCTTGCTACCACTAGCGATTTTGTCAATTTCATCAATAAATATTATTCCGGCCTCCTCTGCCCTTCGGATCGCTTCCTCTTTTACTTCATCCATATCGATCAGCTTTGCCGCTTCTTCTTCAATCAGGATCTTTCTGGCTTCAGCTACCGTTACCTTCCGCTTCTTGCTCTTCTTCGGAAGCATGCCATTGATCATTTCCTGAAGGTTCATCATGGAAACCTCGTCCATCATTCCAGCACCAACCATTCCAACGTTTGCTCCGCTACTGCCCTTGATATTGATCTCTATTTTGCGTTCTTCCATTTCCCCATTTCTGATCTTTTCGCGGAAATGATTTCGGGTTCTTTCATTTAATTCGAGATCGCCCTCAGGCATAGCCTGATTTACAGAATCCCCAGAAGATGGGAAACCCGTACTCCTTGCTGGCTGCTGCCGCAAAGGTGGGATCAGCGCGTCGAGGATAATGTCCTCCACTGCTTGAACCGCCTTTTCCTTTACTGCTTCCTTCTTGGAAGCTTTCACCAATGTAACAGACTGCTCGACAAGATCACGAACCATGCTTTCCACATCGCGTCCTACGTAACCTACCTCAGTGAACTTAGAGGCTTCCACCTTTACAAACGGCGCATCCGCAATCTTGGCTAAGCGGCGCGCTATTTCTGTTTTCCCTACGCCGGTTGCGCCAATCATGAGTATGTTATTGGGTACGATCTCATTCTGGATATCCGACCTTACATGCATTCTCCTCCAGCGATTTCGCAACGCAATGGCTACATTACGTTTTGCCTCGTACTGACCAATGATGTACTTATCCAGTTCTTCAACAATTTGTTTCGGGGTCAGATATTTTGAATCAATCATAGTTTTTGTTCTCAACTAAATAATATCTTTTTTCGCAGCTATCTTACTGCTGGTTTATCAATCAAACACCGCGGGACAAGTTCTGTTTAGGGTACGTCGGAATTAACTCGTGACGTGAACTTTTACGCTGTGACCTTAATCTCTGAAAAGGCAAACTTCATTTGTTGTTTTACCTTATCTTTCAACAATGCCACTTTGAGCACCTCATCTATAGAATCCACGTAATGAAAGGTCAGGCCCTTGATATAGTGTTTCTCGATTTCGTCGATATCACGCTTGTTTTTTGCACTCAAAACAATTTCTTTGATTCCACTTCTCTTAGCCGCCAGGATCTTTTCTTTGATACCTCCAACTGGTAACACTTTCCCACGGAGGGTTATTTCTCCGGTCATTGCCAGATTGGCTTTCACCTTTCGCTGCGTGTAAATCGAGGCAAGAGAAGTGAACATCGTAATGCCAGCAGAAGGACCATCTTTTGGAACAGCTCCTGCAGGTACGTGTATATGCAAATCGTATTGCTGAAAAACTCTATAATCGATATCCAACCGCTCCGCATTTGACTTTAAATAAGACAATGCAGCGATGGCAGATTCTTTCATTACTTCACCCAACTGGCCGGATATCGTAAGCGTTCCTTTGCCACGACTTAGGCTTGACTCCACGAATAAGATCTCTCCGCCAACCTGGGTCCATGCGAGGCCGGTGACTACGCCAGCAATATCATTGCCCTGATACAATTCATCATCGAAAACCTCTGCCCCCAACACTTTGCGCACCGTTTCATCAGAAACTACTTTATCAAATGATTCTTCCATTGCTACAGACTTTGCAATGCTCCTCACCAAGGTTCCAATCTTGCGCTCAAGACCTCTAACACCAGATTCACGGGTGTAACCGTTTATTATTTTCGCGATGGCTTGCTTGGAGATCTTAACCTGAGATGCTTTTAATCCGTGTTCAGCCAACTGCTTTGGCACGAGATGCTTCACGGCGATCTCCACTTTTTCTTCAAGTGTATAACCGGTGACTTCAATAACCTCCATCCTATCGCGCAACGCGGGATGAATGGTGTCCATCGAATTAGCAGTCGCAATGAACAGCACTTTCGAAAGGTCGTATTCTACTTCGAGGTAGTTATCTCCAAAAGAATTGTTTTGTTCCGGATCGAGAACCTCCAGCATCGCCGATGATGGATCACCTCGAAAATCTGATTTGATCTTGTCGATCTCATCCAGAATGAATACAGGATTGGAGGATTGTGATTTTTTAATGTTTTGCAAGATCTTGCCCGGCATAGCACCAACGTATGTCTTGCGATGCCCTCTTATTTCAGCTTCATCGTGAACGCCACCCAGTGACATGCGCACATACTTGACTTGCCTAATGAAGTCTTCCCGACACCCGGAGGTCCGTAAAGACACAGGATTGGACCCTTCATATCGTTTTTCAACTTAAGCACAGCGAGATATTCAAGAATACGATTTTTCACCTTCGTTAAACCGAAATGATCGTGATCCAGAATTTTTTTTGCTCGCTTGAGATCAAAGTCATCTTTTGTGTAATCACCCCAGGGCAGATCAAGCATAAACTCGATGTAATTCATCGCAACAGGGTACTCGGCCGCCATTGGATTGATGCGCAGCAGCTTGTCCAGTTCCTTGTTAAAATGGTCGGCTACCTGCTTTGTCCATTTTTTTCCTTCTGCCCGTTTACGAAGTTTTTCAACTTCCTTGTCAGGACCGTCGAAACCCAATTCGTCTTGCAACACCTTAATTTGTTGTCTCAGGAAATAATCACGCTGTTGCTGATCAATATCCGTATGGACCTTCCGTTGTATCTCGTGTTTGATTTCGAGCATCTGGATGTCCTTTAGCATATACTGCAACAGAAGAGTGCTTCTGTCAATGATGTTCTGAGTTTCAAGGATCTTTTGCTTGTCCGCAACATCGACATTGAGGTTCGAAGACAAGAAGTTCACCAGGAATGACATGCTTGAGATGTTGTCGAGTGCTACTTGTGCCTCTAGCGGAATTTCAGGATTTAATTTCAGGATCTTGGTTGCCGCATCCTTCAGGGATTGCACCAAAGCCTTCGCCTCTTTGCCGTTGGCATTGATCATTGGTTCAGGCTGAAGCTCGATCCTTGCTGTGAGGTAGGGTTCTTCCTGTACAAACTCTTTAATAGCAAATCTGTTTTTGCCTTGAATGATAATGGTGGTATTACCATCGGGAAGTACCAGCATCTTGATAATTCTCGCCACCGTTCCGGTCTTATACAGATCTTCAAGCGTTGGCTCTTCTGCGTTAGCATTTTTCTGTGCTACCACGCCGATTATTAGGTTACCCTGATATGCTTTCTTCACGAGCTTGATCGATTTTTGTCGACCCACAGTGATCGGGATAACAACACCCGGGAACAGAACTGTATTTTTTATGGGAAGTATCGAAAGCTCTCCAGGCAAGTCCTCGGGCTTAAGATCGGATTCCTGTTCAGGATTTATCAGTTGAATGAGATCCTCAGAATCTTCCTGGATAAGTTGAATTGGTTTCGTTTTAAACATAGTCACACTACGTGCCAAACTGGCACAGCCTTACTTAGACGTTAGAAAATGGCTCCGGCCGAGTAATTGACAATAGTAGTGCCAAGAGAGTTGTAAAAGAAGCAAAATTGTCTCAACTTTATCCACTTTGCATTATTTTTTACCAAATAATGGGTCGGTGAAAACCTACTTTTTAATCTTTATGACAGTATTTTTGCTGCTGTCGCACACCCCCTCGCATGGTCAAAAAGCAAGAAAGAATTTCAAAAAAGGCGGGGCGGTTCAATTGAATGATAGCCTGACAAGCTACAGTCAATCTGACATCTTTGTTTTCCCCAATATTAACTCAAATTTATACTACCAGGACAAAGCAAAACTTGACAGGATCCGTGTCTTAGGTCCCGCTGGTGACTTTGAGCAGGAATATGCAGAGCTAAAGGAATATGTAAAAAATTTCGGTCCGGAGAATTTCTCAAGGGATGCACAGCTTTTATGGAATTTGGCAAAACTGTCGCAGAAACTGGGTCCGCCAGGTGAAGCAGTCCTGTTGTACAAATTGGTGTTGAAACACCTGCCGCAAACTATAGATGGCAAACAAGTCAAGAGCGAGTTTGACACGCTTACACGGAATGAAGCAGATCTATACGTGCCACTCGAGCAGTATTACGAACTCGTAGCCTTTCGAAAAGAAATCGATACGCTTAGACCGCCCCAAGGTGTATTGCTTAATATGGGTGGGGCTATTAATTCTGACAAAGCGGATTACGGACCGACGATAGGCAACGCCGACAATTTCTTATTGTTTACCTCAAAAAGAAACTCGCATGCAGATCCGATGAACAAAGCCTACAATGAAGATCTCTTTTATGCACATAAAGTTGATTCGATCTGGGACTATGCTGAAGAATTAAAAAATATTAACACTCCGTTCAACGAAGGATCAGCAAGCTTAAGCAAAGATGGAAAGCAACTGTATTTTGCACGTTGTAATTCACCAGATTCCTACGGCAACTGCGATATATTTGTCGCAGATCTGCGTTCGGACAGCACGTGGGGAAATGTGCGCAACCTGGGAAAAAATATCAATTCTCTTGGTTGGGATTCGCATCCATCATTGTCGCATTCGGGCGATACACTCTTCTTTGCGTCTGATCGCATCGGCGGATTCGGCTACTCCGATATTTATTACTCAATCAAAGATGATAAAGGTGCGTGGCAGAAAGCGTTGAACATGGGTCCGATCATTAACACGCGGGGTGCAGAAGTCAGTCCGTTTTTTCATCACAAGTTCAATGTTCTTTACTTTAGTTCTAATGGGCAACCTCTCACTTTTGGTGATTTTGATATATACAAAGTGCATAAGGGTTCAAGGTCCTGGCATGAACCAAAGAATATCGGTCCTCTTGTCAACGGACTGGGTAGTGAATACTACTTTACCATAGATTCTGAATCAAATTACTTGTATTACGCGCGCTCTCCTGAAGATGATTTACCTAACCTGGACCTTCATTCGTTTCCTGTGCCAATGGAAGCACAGCCCGAGGCGGTTGCCAACCTCAAGGGTTCACTGATTAATTCAGAAACCAAAAAGCCTTTTAAGGGAATTGTATCCGTCATCGACCTCGACAAAGGAGTTGAAGTCGCACCAAAATTTCTTCGTGACGATGGATCCTTCGACTTCACCCTTATCAATAAACGCAATTACCTACTAATTATTCAGGGCGACGATTTTTTTCGAATAGAGGAATTATTTTTTATGGACGGCGATATGGAGATGAACCGGGAAGCAGATCCCATCGAAAGTAAAATTGCGTTTGAATCGCTTGAATTTGAAAATGGGAAAGCCGATATCTTGCCCACCATGCACCAGGACCTTGACAAGCTCGCCAATTTCCTTATAGACCATCCAAAATTCAAATTAAATATCTCTGGTCATACCGATTCTCAGGGAAACGAAGATTCGAACCTTAGGCTTTCGCAGGCACGCGCGGACGCGATCAAAGCTTACCTTATCTATCAATTCAAAATTGCCGCTTCGAGAATAGAGGCCCATGGATTCGGTAGTTCACGACCAATCGTTCAGGAAAAAACCGAGCACGAGCGCAAACTCAATCGCCGGGTTGAGTTTGATATCAAACGGGATTAGTGCACTTGGAATATCGAACAGGGGATATTGAATCCGATAGTTCAAAGCCACTTCGGCTTATTCAGTATATTTTATTCCTAAAGAAAAAATTCACCAGACAACGGCATGCCTGGTGAATCTTGTTTTAGCCGGGGCGATCATTTTTTTCTTACAAAAATATCCCCATTATAATTCCTTAACGTTACCTCAGGACCACCTCCGTTGATATCACCACGTTTCCATTCATCTATCACTACCTTATAAACACCAGCCTTGTTATCCGTCTTCTGCACCGGTCCGGTATTTTTAAACGTTACATCGAAGTCAGAGTAAATATCTCCGTGCTCAGTCTTCATTTTTAGTGTTGCTTTCATCGCTGCCGGGAAAGTAATATCAACGTCGCCGTTATACGTTGTAAAGGACATGGGAGTATCTTCCTTCGCCTTATCCAAAGACACCTTGATCTCACCATTATAAGTTGTCGCGATAACCGAACCACTCATGTTCAGCGCTGTGATCTCTCCGTTATGATTTGTAAGTACTGCTTCGCCGTTGATATTGGCTACAGTTAAATCGCCGTCATTGTGGGTCTTGGCTTCTACATCCATACCGGAGGGTACCTCAATTTCGATGTTGAGTCTATTATTCCATGAACCAGAGTGAACCGTCACCGTATTTCCATTTTCGGTGACTTCAAGATCCATGCCTCCGCTTCCGATCCTGCGCAAACCGTTCTTTGTTTGATTGCGGTCATCTTCATCTTTCGACGTTGAGTACTTAACTAGGATGTCCTTTCGCGCCGTACCTTTTATGACAATTGATCCAAAGTTAATTACTGCTTTAAGTTTTCCGCGTTTGGCCGGGTCGCTGAGAGGAACTGTAAATTCGTTCGACTCCTGACCAAATACAGATGTTGAAAGAATCAGCAACAAAATTGCTAACAACACTACCCGATTTTTACTAGAATATTTTTTCATGTGCTATGATGCTTTAGATTATTTCTATTTTTCTTATCGCTAAACTTTAATTCGATTTTTCTTTTAGGTAAACGTTTCCATTAAACGTTTCGAATTCCAGGAACGGACCGCCTGCGCCGACCTTAAAACGGTTATCATTTATTTTGTATTTTATTTGTCCATTTTTTTTCTCCTTCTCGACATAAGCTGGTAATGTCTCCAGTCGATCTATATTAGTATAAAGACTTCCATTGAAGCTTTGAAACCCGAGGCTGGCAGTAAGTCCTCTTTCAAAAAGCGCATTGATGTCTCCATTAAGGGTGTAGAAACGGCACTCGCGTTTTGGATTTTGTGAGTATTCGATATCTACATCGCCATTGATCGTATGCGCTTCGGATTCACTAGTCAGGTTTTGGAGTCTGATCGCACCATTTATATTGTGCGCTTTTACCACACCTTTGACATTTTCCACTGATACATCTCCATCATTGATGGTGCTTATCAACAAGTTGAGGCCTTCGGGAACGGTGACAATAAAGTCCAGGGTGTAATGATATAATTCATGACAGGATCGTCCGCGGTCGTCCCAACTATATCCATACTTAGTTCCCATATGTGAATGACGCGACTTCGGACTAGTTCTTTCAAACTGGTTGCACGGACTGTTGACATACAGGATAATCGTATCTGCCAGATCTATTATGCCCAGCTGAAGCTCTTCCTTTCCTTTCGACAATCTTTCCTCCGTTTTCGCATTTATTGTCTTCGTGATTTCAACCATAATCTTGTCTCCGGTGCCAGCCTTTACCTTAACATCGCCGTTAATATTGGCTATCATGAGTGCGTTGTGCGCTCCTTTCTTTTCGAAGGAAAACTCTTTAACAATTTTTTCATTATGAGTTTGAGCCATCAGGTTGATAGAAGTTCCAAGCATGAAGGCTATGCATAGTACAATGTTCATATTATTTTTGTTTGAGGTCGTCATTCAGATGACCTGTATACTTTCCTGAATTTTCTTTTTAATGTCTGATGGCGTTTCGCTATCCTTCATTATTTTCTGGAGTTCCTCTATTGCGGCCTTCTCCTGCAATGCCGCCATTAGTTCGGCAAGTGCAACCTGAACCAACGGAGACTTCTGATTGGCGATTGAGCGAATCAATGCTTCACGGATCTGACTGTCTCTGGTAAAGGGTTTAAGAGCATCCAAAGCGGCTAGTCGCACGTTCACATTTTCATCATTGTTGAGTGTTTTGAGCAATGCACTGGTCACTTTGATGCTTGCCTGGTCCATCCCCTGTGTAAGATTTACGGCCTTTAGCCTATCCGTTGCAGATTCCCTTTCTAACATCGATAGCATCATCATTTCTTTCAGTTCACCTATCTCATGACTTAAAGCTTCAATTTGTTGTTCCTTCTCGGCCGGAGATCTTAAGAGATAGCCCACGGCCAATCCCAGAAGCAAGGTGATGGCTGCAAAAGCAAGACGAGGCAACAAATCGGTCCAGCTGAATGTAGTTTTCCATCGTGGTTCGGAGGCTTTCTTCTCAGCGCGCAGCATCTGGTAAAACGCGTCATCAAGCGAAGCGCCTGGCGCAGGCGTTTCCATTGCCAGGATGTTACGTTGAAGTTTCTCAAAATCCTGAATTTCTTCCAGGTCTATATGACCATCAAGGATAAGCGCCTCAAGTTCCTTTATTTCATCAGCCTTCGCTTCCCCGGCGTTGTACCTTAACAGTAATTGTCGAATTTTTTGCGGCTCCATGACTAAATATGTTTTTCCAGTTCCGTGTACACTTCTTTTAATTCCTGAAGCGCTCTGAAAACTTTCACTTTAACTGCACCTTCAGAGCATCCAAGAATTTCTCCGATTTCCTTATACTTTTTGTCCTGGTATTTGCTAAGCAAAAGGATCTCACGTTTGTCTTCCGGCAATCTTTCCATTGCAATGGAGAGCAGGTACAATTCGTCATCCTTCTTGAATTCCGATAACCGGTTGTCCTCCGTTCCCAACCGTTCCTGCCAGTTTTCGATCGGATCCTTGTGGCGCAGTTTGTTCTTTCGGAAGTTGTCATGGTTCACATTACGCGCAATGTGAAACATCCATGTCCTAAAGTCACCATCACCGCGAAAAAGGTAACGGTATTTCAGAATCCGATAAAAAACGTTTTGTACCAGATCTTCGCTCAGTTCCGCGTCCTTGTTCATTCCGTAGAAAAACCCGAACAACGGTTTTTTATAGCGCGCGAAAAGCAATCCCAGCGTGTCGAGATGGCCATCCCTCACCTTGATCATCAAGGCATTGTCCGATAATGCTTCCAAATGCGCGATAAAGTTTTCGAGATGGGAAACTTACGGTTTTTAGAAAGGTTACAGAAATTCGGTAATCCGTCGGCTCGATTGAGGTTTGTGAGACACTGATCGGTAATCAATAAACAGAAAAGGTAATCGGTAGTGATCGGTAAGCGGTTCGCTCGATTTGAGCGGCTGCGACACTTGAAGGAGCGCGTATCCAGGTCCCGCGCCCACTATTAGGCTATTAACTATTAATGCTAATTGTCATGTTCTGGAGGTGCGGACGGGTATAGGAAATAAGGTATAAGGCGCGCACTTGGCGACGCATGGCCGATGTCGTCCATCAGCCTGCACACTCTTGCTGACGGCTGAAAGCTGATAGCTGATGGCTTCTAGGGGTTTCTCGAATGAAGCTTGTTTCGCTCATCCTGAAGCTCGCGCGAAAGTTTTGTCTGCCGCTCCATAGCGCGATGCTTGTATTCGTCGAACTCATGAGTCAGGGCGCTAACAGCGAGATTTCTTTCAGCGAGCGAATTAGCTTGAAGTTTCATCCTTCCTATGACCAGGCCTAACATGACCAATAAACCTGCGATAATTACCGCTACGGTGGTAATAAAGGTACCTTTATTAAAATCGATGCCGATCACGTTAATGTGAGTGCTCGCATGCATGATCTCCTCCATTGACTTTTCTTTGGCCTTAAAAGCCTCTAAAGACTGATTCAGCTCACCCTTTAGCTTGCTTATATTCGCTTGCGCCGCTTTTATCGATGCTTCTTTTGCCGCGATGGTATCATTAGCAATTTTCCAAACGCCATCCAGCACCGACTCCTTAACAACTTTGTAGGCCCCATATGACTGAGATTTTGATTTCATAAATAGAAACCTTTCCTGCAAAGATGGATTCTCCTTGAGTCCGTCGGGGTCAGTTTGAGCAAACGAGACGTGAAAAGCCGCCAACCCAACCAACAGAACAAATAGCATTCTCATATCAAAAAAATTTTTAGTAAAACAAATAAAATTACTTTACCAGGTAAACCCCGGTAAAGATTAACTGTTTCAACCCCCGGAATATTTCGATCAAGGTCGTTGATTCGCGATTAAAGGTAGTAAAATTTATTTTTTCTTCTTGAAAACAAGCTGTGTCTGCTCAGTGGCGACCACATTGTTGAAGAGCTCTTTTAGATAATGATACTCCTGCGAAGTGAAAATTGGTTTGGCGATTACCAACGTATTGGCCATTGATACCTTATTTGCAGCGTCATTAACTTCGAAAATAAAGTGGCCGCCGTTTGCGGGTAGTTTTAGTGCAACTTTGCCCGGGATCTCATCCAATTCAAAATCGGTAGAATATGTGAGATTTAAAATGAGGATTTCTTCCAACGAAGCGCCGAAATCAACGGGAA
>CAMLER010000113.1 GCA_946478915.1 uncultured Chryseolinea sp. | reverse complement strand
TGTAATTCCACCATAGGAAAAGAAATTGAAATCTTCTTCAGTCGCACCCCTATACTATTCCCTATTCCTTATTTTTTGACACTTCAAAACATGACAAAGTAGGGTTAGTTAATATCCTGCCCCGCTTCCAATTTCTTAATCATAGTCTCAACGTGGGTCTTATTACCGCCATCAGGTGCTTGTGGTAAGGCCGCCTTCATATATGCGAGCGCCTTCTTGTAGTCACCTCTTGCCGAATAAGCTCTACCCAATCCCACGTTGGTTGTAAACTCGTTCGGATGCTTTTTATAATTTAGTTGATATACTTTCATCGCTTCATCTGCTTGTTTCAGACTCAGCAACTGGCGGCCATAAAAATGCACGTCAAGCATATTGCCTAATGGCAGTGCTTCCTCCATCACTTTTTTCGCCTCATCAAGTCGATTCATTTTTGTCAATACTGCAGCCTTGGTGCTCAATGTTCTGAAATTCTTTTCTCCCATAATTCTGAAATAAATAGCGCGGTCCATCCAATCAAGAGCTTTATCAAGTGCCACATCATTTTGAATACAATAGTTGGCAGCCTGTATATAATCGTAGTAAGGGCGGGTAGTTCGAAAATCACTTTCAAAAGCAGCGATCTGGAGCGCCTTCCTATCAACCTCTACTTTGAAAGGAATCATTCTTTTTTCCCACGACATAGCTATTGTAGCACTATTATCCGTCTGATCGATAAATTCGTATTTCAGCCATTCAACACTTTGATCCAGAACCTTATTTTTGACCACTACCCTTAACGCATCTTCCGCAGGATCATAGTAAAAACTTCCCCACGAGTTTGAAACCTTTGAAAATATCAGAGTACTTTCTTGCTCACCAAGGCTGATAAAAAAGCCATACGACCCTGCCGGTAAATCATGGCCCTCAATTTTTACTGGATGTGAAAACGAAATTGCTGTATTTTCATTCGCACCAGCTCTCCATGGCGCTCCATCGCTGGTACCATGGCCCAAATCAGCAAATCCGTAGTGAGCAACTTGCGTGTTGTATATTCTTCCCTCCCGACCCTTTACGCCTGGCCGGCTGTAGCGAATTTCAATTTTTACAATTCCGATCTGTTCTGAAACTGAAGCTTTCTTGTTTCCTCCAGGAGGCTCAATTGTCAGCGGCATGATCTGCCCGACTGACGAGGTGGCAAACAGAAAAAAAACTAGGGCATGTATATATGTTTTCATAAGATGATTTTCAGATAAACTTATTTCAAAGAATAATGAAAGGAAATACCGCGGGATAAGGGAAATGGTGTTGACGTGTTGACGTGTTGATGTGCGGATGTGCGGATGTGTTGAAGTTTCGGGATATCTACTGGTGTGCACAGAAGCAACAATGTCAAGAAATGAATTTGGATCAGGCGTTGAACTTCAACACGTCAACACATCAACACCTCAACACCTTTAGAAATGCAATTTGTTTTTCTAGATTTAGTGGTTCTAAACCGGAGTCATTATGTCAAGGAAGAAGAAAGTTTTAGGGATCAATAAGGCAGGTGGTCGAATGATAGTAGTGGTCCTGCTCGCACTAATTTTTTCAGCATCGCTCGCCCAAAAGAAAAGCAAGAAAAAAGAGGGTATAGCTAAAAATGAAATTGTTCTTGCCGAAGGTGAAACAAGCCGCTATCGTATTGTAGTTCCTTCAGCAGCGACAGAACATGAACTAAAGGCTGCAGAAGTCTTACAAAAATATTTGCTTCAGATATCGGGAACGGCAATACCGATCATGTCCGCTGACGAAGGGCGAAGCAAATATGAAATTGTGTTGGGTCAAAATGATCGACTGGATGAACTGAATCTGGGACTGAACTTAAACACATTAAAAGATGATGGATTTCTGATTCGAACAGATAGCGCGAGGTTAATAATTGTCGGAGGTATTGAGAAAGGGACGCTCTATGGGGTTTACACATTCCTGGAAAAATACATGGGCTGCAGAATGTATAGTTCTACCGTTAAAGTGATTCCAAAACAAGAACGCATTGTACTCCGCCCGATAAACGATCTCCAGATTCCAGCCATTACATTTCGCGATACCCATTATCGCGGAACCTGGCACGCGGAGTATAGTGACTGGCATAAACTCGACCATGACGAAAACGGAAACCGGATTAGCTGGGGAATGTGGTGTCATACGTTTAACGCCCTCGTTCCTCCAGAGGTCTATTATGATGAACATCCGGAGTATTATTCTATGGTGGATGGGAAGCGAATACCCACACAGTTATGCCTTACCAATCCCGATGTCCTGGAGATCACCATATCAAACCTTCGTAAGAAAATTGCAGCCAATCCTAATGCAGTTTATTGGTCAGTGAGCCAAAACGATAACAAGAATTTTTGTACGTGCGACAAATGCAAAGCCATCGATGACCGCGAAGGATCCCCATCGGGATCGATCATTAATTTCGTGAATCAAGTTGCTGATGAATTTCCTAATAAGATGATTTCCACATTGGCATATGAGTACGGCCGCCGCGCACCAAAAACACTTAAGCCAAGGGAAAATGTGAACATAATGCTTTGCAGCATCGAAGCATATCGTCACAAGCCTATTGACCAGGATCCGGCCAGCGCTGATTTCGTTCGCGATGTAGAGGACTGGAGCAAAATAGCGAAAGATATTATTGTGTGGGACTATGTAGTCCAGTTTAACAATCTGGTAAGTCCATTTCCAAACCTGCACGTTCTTCAACCTAACTTAAAGTTCTTTGCAGATCACGGCGTCAATGCCATGTTCGAGCAAGGGAACCGCGAGGTTGGCGGAGAATTCGCTGCACTTCGCGCATATATGATCTCCAAGTTTATGTGGAATCCAAATCAAAATGCCGATTCGGTAATGAACGATTTTCTGAACGGCTACTATGCAGCTGCAGGTCCTTTTATCAGGCAGTACATCGATCAGATGCGCGATGCATTGTTAAAGTCGGAGAAACCGCTGAGGATTTTTGGCACTCCTAATGAAGCCGCCAGCAGCTACCTCACACCGGCGCTTATTGAACAGTATGAAACAATTTTTGAAAAAGCTGAAGCAGTAGTAGCTGACAGCGCAGCCATTCTCGAACGCGTGAAAATTGCGCGACAGCCCCTTGAGTTTGCGATCATGGAGCAAGCCAAGAAGAACTTTGCAGGTGAGCTGGGAGTTTTCGAAAAAGTGAACGGCAAGTGGGAAGTAAAAACAGAAATTCGATCTAAGATCGATCCCTTCACCGATTTACTTATTCGCGAAGGCGTGACACAGGTAAAGGAGTGGAGTTGTTCGCCGGAAGATTATAGATCGGCGATGTATAGACTTTTTTCTCAGGGGATGAGAGAGCACCATGCTCTTGGAAAGAAGATAACGTTTATCAGTCCAGCCATGAACAATCTACCGAAAGATCAGGATCCTGCAATGCTCACGGATGGGAAACGCGGAAGTCACGATTACGATTACAACTGGTTTTCCTTCCCTGGGGAGAATCTGGAGGTAGTTATTGATCTTGAAAATTCGAAGACAGTTCGACGTATTGAGTCAGCTTATTATCAGTATGCATTTTGGCTTCGGGTTCTACCAAAGAAAGTAGAGTATTTCGTTTCCGATGACGGACAAAATTTCAAACTGGTCGGAGCAGTAGACAATACGTTGCCCATCGATCAATACGGAGGACAACAGCGCGATTTTATTGTTGAATTCGAGCCGACGTCAGCCCGCTATGTGAAGGTCAAGGCTCACACTATCGGCAATACCCCTGGCTGGCATCCAGGCGCTGGAAGACCGGCGAGGATGTTGGTGGATGAGATTGTGGTAGAATGAGGAATCGGTAATCAGGTGATCGGTGACTGGCTCGACGCGGCGCGATTTCAATTATGACCATCGTACTTGTTAACTGCCCATATTAAAGAAGGGTAATCGGTGTCTGACTCTTTAATTTCAATTTTCTACTAAGAGTTGAGCATTCGTCTATACTATGTATTAGAAGTGAGGTGATCGGTGTCGGGCTCGGCGTGCGATATGATTTGCTTACAACCGAAGTACTTGTGCATCGCCATATCAAGAGCAAGGTTAAGGTGATTGGTGCGCACGGAAATTTGATCTGTGCGATGTCACTTTATACCGTATACCATATACCTTTTCCATCCACCAATGGCATCATCTGAATCGAATACTTAACGAGCGCACCTTTCACTCATTTCTCAAGCTCCTCACCGGATTTGCCAGGGCAGTCTTAATTGACTGCGCACTCACTGTCAACAATGCAACAGCCAGTACAGTAGCACCGGGCATGGCAAACATCCACCACTCGATTTCAATGCGGTAGTAAAAGTTCTCGAGCCATTTTTGGATCAGAACGTAGGACAACGGAGCAGCTACTGCAAATGCAGCAAGAGTTAGTTTTATGTATTCTTTTGAAAGCAACGATAACAAATTGAAAACTGATGCACCCAGGACCTTGCGCAGAGCAAGTTCCCTGACCCTCAATCGAACCGCGTACATACTCAATCCGGAAAGTCCGAGAACAGCGATAAAAATCGTCAGCAATGTAAAGATCCCAAAAACCATTCCGAACCTGATATGATCATTGTACTGTTTATTAAATTGTTCGTCGAGAAAGAAATATTCAAAAGGGTAGTTTTGATAGTGCCGTTCAAAGGCCTGCTTGACTACCGTCAGGTTTCCTTCAACAGAAGCCATGTCCCCTTTTATCAGGTAATAGCCTTTCCCTTTGGTAAATTGAAAAATATTGGGTGAAATTGGCTTATCGAGAGATTGATTGTGATGGTCTTTCACTACACCCGTGATCTTTCCCACAATGTCGTTATCATGATAAATGACTTTGCCAATAGCGTGCTCAGGTGAGTTAAATCCGAAAGCTTTTCGCGCCGCATCATTAATAACAAGTTCCGTATTTCTGTCGTTGTTCAACTGATCGCTTACCATTTCGGCGCCTGCAAGAAACTCGATCCCGAAAAAATCGAAATAGGTTTTATCAATGTAGTAATAATAAACTTGTAAGCTTTTTTCGAGTGGATGGTTTTCGATCCTATAACCGCCTCCTGGGTTTCCACTCTCCTTTCCAGGAATTGATGACGTATACGTAATTTTCTGCACCGCAGAATGCTGCTTGAGTTCAGATTCAAAACCGTCACTGTCCTTATCTCGCATTTCATTCGGTATCGGCACCACAACCGTTTCTGCAATCGCGAATCCCAGATCAACATCTTTCATAAAGGAAATTTGCTTGTAGACCGTTAATGTGCCGACAAGTAATATCACTGAAATACCGAATTGTAGAAAGACCAATCCAAAACGGATTGAATACACGCCGCGAGGAAGTGACGCTCTTCCCTTAAGTGCTTGAATTGGCTTAAAATCTGATGCCACAAACGCAGGATAAAAGCCGTAGATAAGGCTTCCGATGATTAGGGCCAGGATCAATACGATCCAAAATCTGACCTCGCTTATCAAGGTGAATGATGCGTTAATTCCTGTAAGGGAGGCAAACATCGGGAACGTGGATTGGACAATGACCAATCCGATCGAAAATGCGATTAAATTAATAAGTATAGCCTCTGTCAAAAATTGAGTAATCAGGTCTTTACGAGTCGATCCATTCACTTTTCGAATGCCTACTTCAGGAGATCGTTTAATGGCCATGGAGGTGGTGAGATTGATATAATTTAACCATGCGATGCATACGATTAAAACAGCTACGATTGATAGTGCCATAACACTTTTGATACTGCCATTCTGTTCGTGTTCCTGACGCAAATTTGATTCAAGGTGAATGCTTGATAACGACTGCATTTTGTATTCGCGCTTCAGATTACTTTCCGGATGCAATTTTTGAATCACCTGGTACATTTTGGACTGAATCGCTTCCGGGTTTGCTTTCTCATTGAGTAGGACGTAAGTGTTTCGATTGTTACAATTAAAACAATAATTTGGATCCAGCAGATCAGTAGCGAAAGAGAATAGCACATCAAACTTCAGATGAGAATGACCCGGCACGTCCGCAGCTATCCCTTCCACCGTGTAGGGTGTTTCTCCCTGCAGAATAATTTTTCCTATGGCGTCCTCATTTCCGAAAAGAGCTTTTGCAGCTGACGCAGTAAGAACGACGGTAAATGGTTTGACCAGTAGGCCCTTCGAATTGCCGCTCCAAATCGGAAAAGAAAATACCTGAAGAAAAGTGGAGTCGACACCAAAAACATTTGAAAACCGAACAGCTCTATTGTTATAAGAATATACCCGCTCACTCTTGTAACACCGCACAAAATCTTTAACCTCTGGAAAGATCTCTTTCATAGCAGGCCCTAATGCAACAACCGACCCGGCACTTTCATCTGTGTGTGTAGGATAATGCCTGACATTTATAAGTCGATAAATTTGTTCGTAATTCTTATGAAACCGATCGTAGCTCATTTCGTAGACTACATATTGAGCAATGATTATGCATGCAGCCATGCCGATCGCGAGACCAGCAATATTTATGATAGAGAAGTACTTGTTGCGAAAAAGATTTCTGTGGGCAGTTTTGATATAGTTTTTAAACATACTGAGATATTCTGCTGGTGTATGCCATCATTCCAATTACAATGCCATGGTGAAAATGCGGCAATCACATTCATATGATGCGAATAGGATGTTTCGTTCGAGCAAAAATGGACGGACCTTGTTCGTATGCGACCAAAGACAAATAGAATTGTTTAATTAATTTTCCATTGAAATGCTGAGCGAATCACAAATAGAACAATTCGTTGAAGACGGCTTCATAAAAATAGAAAACGCCTTTTCACAGGACATCGCGGCTGCAGCGCGAGACATCCTTTGGAAGGATACTGGCTGCGATCCAAATAATCCTTTGACCTGGACGCGTCCGGTTATTCGACTGGGAGATTATGCTCAGGAACCTTTTAGGTTGGCTGCAAATACATCCGTTCTCCATTCCGCCTTTGACCAGCTTGCGGGAAAAGGCAGATGGTTTCCGAGAGGAAGTCTTGGCACCTTTCCAGTTCGCTTTCCCAGTGATGAAGACCCAGGCGACTCGGGATGGCATGCGGACGCGAGCTTTTATGGAGCCGATGGATCGATGCGACTAAACTATAAGTCGAGCGGACGTCTCCTGTTAATGTTGTTTCTTTTTTCGGATATCGACATTAACGATGCCCCTACCCGCATATTAGAGGGATCGCACCTGGATATCCCCGCTATTCTGAAACCAGCCGGAGACGTCGGCCTATCCTTTATTGAACTGGCCCAAAAACTGACCACAACTCTCGAGCGGAAATTAGTATATGCAACAGGCGCCGCGGGTACCGTCTATCTGTGTCACCCGTTCCTGATTCATGGCGCTCAGCCTCACCGTGGAAATAGTCCACGTTTTCTGGCACAACCACCTCTTCAGCCTCGTTCCGACGACGCTATTCAATTAGTTCGGGATCATGGAGATTATTCCCCGGTTGAATTGGCTATTCGATCAGGTCTTGGGCTATGAAATGATCTGAAGCTATTTTTCCATCATTTGAAAAATTAAATCTCCGATTATCTTAATTCCGGTGGTTATCTCTTCCTTTGTTGGATTTGAAAAATTCATCCGGAGGCAATTATTGCCCTGGTTGCCCCCAACATAGAAGTTCTCACCGGGAACAAAAAGAACGTTTCTTGAAATCGCTTTTTCCAATAAATCCGATGCTTTCATTTCTTTTGGAAGCGTTACCCAGATAAACATGCCTCCCTTTGGCGTGATCCAGCTCACCTCTGGCGGAAAATATTGATGCATGGCAGCTACCATGTGATCCGCCTGAGACTTATAAAATGCTCTGATAGAATGTAAATGATCTTCCAGGGAGTTATCCAGGAGAAATTGAAATATGATTCGCTGCGCCAGTGAGTTGGAGTGCAGGTCCGTTGCTTGTTTGGCGACAGCCATTTTTTTAATTACTTCGCGAGGACCTATCGCCCACCCTAAGCGCATTCCAGGTGATACAATCTTTGAAAATGACCCAAGGTAAATTGTCTTGCCCGGAATCAGGGTATGAAAATCCTGCTCTCGTTTCCCTTCAAAGGAAATTTCCTTATATGGGTTGTCTTCGATCCAGAATGTTTCGGCTGAATTGCCGACAGAAGCAAGCCGTTCGCGATGATAAAAATCGTATGTGTTCCCTGTTGGATTTTGGAAATCCGGCACGCAATAAAACAGCACCGGCTTCAACTTTTTCATCATAGATTCAAATAGGCTTGGGTCAGGACCACCATTTTGAATTTTGATATGATGAAAATCCGGCTGGTAAGCCGAAAATGCCTGAATTGCACCCAGATAAGAAGGACCTTCGAGCAGGACGCGACCTCCGATATTTAAGAACAACCTACCGGCTAGATCAAGACCCTGTTGTGAACCATTAAGCACAAGGACTTCTTCGGTTTCCACGCGAGTTCCTGTGCGACGTGAGTGCCAATCCGCGATGAAACTACGGAGCGGCAGGTAACCTTCGGTGACCCAATATTGCAAAGCAGATGCGCCATCTTTTCGCAACACCTTTTCGGCAGCGATCGCCAGTTTTTCTGCTGGAAAAAATGCAGGATTAGGAAGTCCGCCAGCAAACGAAATAGTGTCCGGTTGGGAGGAGACTTTTAGAATCTCTCGGATAAAAGACTCAGGAATACTTTTCATCATCTTTGAAAATGGAGGCAATTGGATTGTGGACATATTACTATTGGGAGATTAGTGACATAAAAAAAGCCCGGCGTTGACCGGGCTGTGATTTCTATTCTCGTTAGATTGAACACTAGTTATCCGGTCATGGAAGGTTTAACTGCCACTGCGACAACCGCTACAATCACAAGAACAAAACGACTATTAATATTCATTATACTTTAAATAAAAAACCCCGGCGTTTAAGGCCAGGGTTGCAATTTTTTTTCACAATAGGCCTTCACCGGTGATTCTCCACCACGTTTGCTGCGATATGAAGGACTGCTGCGTTCATGACCCAAAGGTAAAGTTAAATTTTAAAGATGCAAGTTTATTAAGAGCAAGATCTCCGAAAAATGCCTTATGAGGTAAAGACAAACTCAAGCGCTTTTCAAAAACCAAAGAAACCAAATAATCCGTAAATTGGTTTATTAACAAACGAAGGCAACGTGAAGCTATTAATAATTGCATTTCTGATTCTCCAAGGTTTCGACGAGAATTCCAGCCTCAAGAAGACTAACGAACTACGACAAACAACAAATTCAATGAATGACCCTAAATTAGAAATTGCCACTTTTGGATCCGGTTGCTTTTGGTGCACGGAAGCTATATTTCAAAACGTAGACGGCGTTGAAAAGGTAGAGTCTGGGTACATGGGAGGGCATGTGAAAAAGCCTACCTATAAAGAGGTTTGCAGTGGATTAACAGGCCATGCGGAAGTGTTGCAAATCACCTACAATCCGGATGAGGTAACCTACGATGAGCTATTGGAAATATTTTGGAAAACACACGATCCCACAACCTTGAACAGACAGGGAAACGATGTTGGAACGCAATATCGGTCCGTCGTTTTTTATCACAACGATGAGCAAAAACGACTGGCTGAAAGCTATAAAACGCAGCTAACCGCTGCTGAGGTCTTTGACCAACCTATTGTAACGGAGATCACCCCTGCTTCAGTATTTTACAAAGCAGAAGATTATCATCAAAATTATTACAACCTCAACGGCGATGCTCCATACTGCGCTTTTGTCATTAAGCCTAAGGTGGAAAAGTTCAAAAAGGTCTTTAAAGAAAAATTAAAAAATTAACAAAAAGTTAAGAAACAAATGTAACCTGTGCCTTGGCCTCCCGTTAGTAGTAAGTGAGTAGAGTAAATCTTCTCATAGGTTTAGGTTTAGGTAACAAAAAAGCTCTGGGACGCAGAGCTTTTTTGCTTTTAGCATCTTCCCGAAAGTTAAGATCAACACCCTATCTACCTTCGCTCTTCGTTTAACTTTCGGGAAGCGGTTGCTCCAACTTCTGCAACTGTTGGTTCAACAAATTTATTCTCACCAACAAATTCAGCACCAGCGCATCTTTAACCTTTTGACTCGGTCGTGTTCTCATCTCCTCCTTTAGGATCATATACATTGCCTCCAGCTGCTTGAAATCCTGCGTATAGCCATTAAGTCCTTCATTTTTCTTGAAACCGTCGATCAATTCAACCTTTTCAGAAATCTGTTGAAAATAATACGCTTCAACATCCCTGAATTCATTCGCGGCTACCTGAGCGGTCCGCGATACGAAGATGCTTTTAGGCAAGAGCAGGTAAACAGAAAGCACCATAAAGACAATAGCAGCGGCTCTCCACAACACCAACGAGTTCCATAGCGTGTGAGAGCGGAAATTCATTGAGGCTTCAATATTTCGCCAAACATTCTTGCTCGGTTCTTTGTCGTCAAAATCATTTCGATTTCGACGAACGAAATCTTCTAACTGATCTTTCATACACTATCTCGTTTAGGTAAAGTCACATCATTAATTACTCAATATCTCCTTCAATTTGGTCCGCGCTCTGTTCAATTGCGACTTAGAAGTAG